>JALZOO010000172.1 GCA_030913905.1 Acidobacteriota bacterium | reverse complement strand
GAATTCCGCAGCGTCACATCTGAGACCAGCAATACCTGGCGTTCGGGTTGGTAACCAGGGGAACCGGGAGCTCCCACTTCGTTCAGTGTTACCGAGAGGGCTATCACAACGTATTTCGCGGCGCTTGGAAGGACTTCCGGGGCTGATGGGTTGGAGATGTCAGTAGCGTCTGGAAGAGCGTCGTAAGTTACCGCTTGACCGAAATAATGTATTTTCAGTGAGTCGATGCGGTTGGCAAGCACAGTTCCTTTATTAACATTTGCAGAGTACTCGTCATATCGTGCAAGGTATTGCGTTTCCACCACGAGATTTCTGAAGTACTTGACGTCCTCTCCTTCGTCTTCACCTGGCAAGGCCAAGGGAAGACCAATCCCTCTCCGCGCGTCGTCGCTAACTAAAGCATTAAACCTGTTCAGATTGGATCGAATTCGAATTGAAGTCGAATCCGAATCCTCAGCCACGATTCCGTTTGTGTTGAGATTAAAACCGGCATTGGCAATCTCACGCGACATGATGTTTAAACCACGCTGCACGTCAGCCAAGGCATCCGACTTCTGATTTTCGCGAGAACGCAAGCGGAATGCGCTCGCCACCAGAGTGCTGGCCATCCCCATGATGACTAGCGTGACGGCCAGAGCAATGATGAGTTCCAGAAGGGAGAAGCCTTCCGATCCAGTCTTGTGTGTAAGCGCCTGCATTTTTTGGATCCTCGTTCTTAGGGACGTCCCTTATCAACCTGAATCAATAGGTTCCGGGAACCAGCGTGGAACGTTGCGACGATAAGCTGACCCAGCCAAGCGCGAGTCCTGCGCCCCGTGGAGTCACTGTAATTGAGATTGTTTTCACTGTTGGCTGGCCCGCGTCTGGCAGGCCGGCGGGAACGACGCTGGTGTCTTCAATTCTGGTGACAATCGTGTAAGACCGGCCACTGCTCGTTTCAGTTTCGGTAGTGCCCGCCGTGGCGCCCAAACCACCGTTGGGGTAGGAATAGGCGAGATTACGAGTGGTCGATGAAAACGGCATGTTGCGCAGCCATTCCATTCTTTTTTGTGCGACTGCCATAGCGAGCTCGCGATCGGCAGCTCCACTGTTTGCGTTAGTCGCGTAAGCGAAGAGTGCGGCCGCGCCCAGTCCGATGACCATCATGATGACCAGCGAGACAGCCGTCTCCATTAACGTAAAACCTCGTTCCGTTGAGTAGCGTGCCGTCAGTCGGGTTGGTCCAGGTTTCGAGTTATCGATGAAGTTCATGTTTCACTCCGATTAGTTTCCAACGCTTACTGACACCTGTTGAGTAGCTCCGCAAGTCGGGCTGGCCGAGATATTCACGGTGAAGTTGCCACGATTACCGTTACCGCTTTTCGATCCGATGGTCACAATGACGGTACCGCTACCATTTAAGCTGGTTGGCGAAACAGAGAGCGTAAGAGGGTTTCCGCTGCCTGCTGCGGAAGCGGAAATACTATGAGTGCCGGTGGCGTTCGTTAAGTTAAACGACACAGTGCCCGTGCGTCGGTTCGTCACGCTCTGACTCAAGCTGAGTGAGCTGCTACTCACGGAAGAAGCGCACGCGGGCGGCACCGGGCTGGGCGACGCATCAGGAGCAGGGGATACGCTTGGGGATGCCACAGGCGTCGGTGATGGAGACGAAGGTGGGTTGCCGTTGCCATTCCCGTTGCCATTGCCGTTTGGTGTAGGACTAGGACTGGCATCCGGCGATGCGGCGGGTGATGCACCGGGCGATGCATCGGGATCGGGTGTGGCAGTGGCGGTCGGACTTGGCGAGGGATCCGGTACCACATCATTTTCAACCGCAGCCAGTGTTATTCCCGGGATCGCGTTGTCGCCAAATCTCTGATCGTCAATCGTAACGTCGCCGGAACCTGAGACGTCCACGGGGATGACTCTGACCTCGTTACCGATCTGGAATGCAAGTCGTTCGGCAATCCGGCCGCGCCAATCAAATGTAGCCGTTTGAGCAGCGGTGTTGAAAGTTACGCCCTCATCGAGCGAGAAGGTTCGCGTCTGGAGGACTCCCGTTCCATCGAAGTCCATTCGGACATTGAAGGTGCTTGTGCCCTCTCCAAACGTTTCAACGAATGCTTCGTTTCCAACCGAAGCGTGACGGCGGATAGAATCACCCCGCGCCTTCTCCACGTAGACCGCAAACCGACGCGCAGAGTTTTGCACCCGCATTTCGGCACGCGCGTTTCTAATTCCAAGAACTCCGAAGGTCGTCACGACCGCGATTAGGACCACGGTAACCAACATTTGAAGTATGGTGAATCCACTTTGCCGATTAAGCCTGTTCGCGTTATCCATTCTAGTTACTCTCTGCATGTTTGTGGTTTGCCTCCAAACGAGTCGGTTCTACGGGTTGGACAGGTCCGGTGGGACCGGTGCGGGTCTCAGGGAGCAACATGCATGCCAGCTGCGTTAATTGAGAGAATGGGTTGTTTTCTTCCTGTAACCCTCAAGCCAAGGCTGCAAAGTCGTTACCCTTGGTTACAGGGAAGGAAGCCAGCTTCCTATCGGCGAAAGCCAGGGCCTTAGCGCTTCCCTCGGGCCGCGAATACGAACTCCTTCCGAAATCTGCTTGTCTTTGACCCTTTTGATGTAAACAGAACTTGCTGCCGGCGTAAGGCACGGCTGCCAGAGAATCGTCCGCTGCGAGCGGGGTGCCGCACGCCACGCGCGCAGTTGGACGGTAAAGCGCCCCGTCGGTCTTCTGGATCGGCGGGGCGCACTAATTTAAGGGATATCTGATCGTCAGGGAGTGCTCGTCAAGTTCGGCTCAAATTCATTGGTGGCCGCACCCGAGATGTTTTCGGTATCTGAGAGTTTCATCGTCAGCGTGAGCGGTTTGTAGTTGAAGGCTTTCGGCCCACCGCGGCTGTTTTGCACCTGCATCACCAGGTAGTCCTGATTGGTTCGAAAGCGCAAAACATTCCCGCCTTGATTCATGATCACGAAAAGCAAAACTTCGCCGCGCGCGGTCCGCATCTGTCCTACAAGTGAACTGGCGCCACCATCAGTTCTGATCAGCGTACCTGTTTTCGCAATGACACTTCCTTGCCAGGAAGGACCGGTGAACCGATCCTCCAGCGTGCCGGGGTCAATTCCTGCGACCGGCATGATCTCTGAAAGTAGAAGTCTATGCTTCTGAAGTTCAATTCGCAGTGCCCTGAAGATCTTCATCATGGCTCGCGGCGTTACCCGGTTAACTCCCAAGCCGCTCAAAGATGCAAGTTCAATTTCATAAGGAGGGATTCCGAGTCTCGTCATCAGTTGACGTCTCACCGACTCCGTGCCACCAAGGCT
Source organism: Acidobacteriota bacterium (assembly GCA_030913905.1). Taxonomy (GTDB): domain Bacteria; phylum Acidobacteriota; class Blastocatellia; order Pyrinomonadales; family Pyrinomonadaceae; genus PSRF01. The sequence continues at coordinate 11,698 of JALZOO010000172.1, read as the reverse complement.
ATCGCCGATCCGTTCCGCCATGAAATTGTTGGAGTAACACAGCAGCACCTTCAGCACATCCGTTAGCTTGCTTGATTTCTGGCCCATCAGAATTCGGGCTCCCGGCGCCACTGAACCAACCAGCACATCTCCCATCACCGCCACCGTTGGAACCGTTTGTAGACTCGAGTGGTCCCCCAGCGCAGTGCGCTCGTAAATCCACGCACGCGTCGCAACGCTAGATCTCAAGGTCGCATCAAGCGTGTCATAAAGAATTTCTCCGGAGCGTCTGGCTGACGCGCTGAAGTTCATCGTAAAACCCGGGGCCACCACCAGGTCTCCGGTGACCCTACGGATGCCCAGACTATTCAACTGCCGTGCAACCATCACGGCGTGTTCGTAATGAAAGGAAGGATCGCGACCGGTTACGTATAGGTTGCCCTGGATTTCGCCGGTTTGCTTGTCGAAGGAACCGTTCGTCCAGAATCCGGTAGTGAAACGGTGGTGTGGTCCAAAGTTTTGCAGCGCCACCAGCGCGGTTCCAAGTTTGATAGCTGACGCGGGATTTAATGGCTGATCAACTGCCTGCGCCGACACGCTTTTGCCGTCCGGGGTTTCTATCAACACGCCCTGCAATCCATAGATTGGCGCAACTTCGCTTTGAGCTAAATTTTGTTGCGCTGCGGCTGGGCTGGGAGAAGGAAGCGGAACAATCGGCTGCTGTGTCTGTGTCTGAGCAGAAACATTGCCCAGCATTGCAAACAAGAGCAGCGCCCCACCGAAGATGTTAAGTACTTTCGTTTTCATACTCTGGTTCTGCTGTCGCTGACTTCAAGAGCGACAAATGATCATACCATGATGCGGGAGAGGCACGTGGAGGAGAGTTAGTTTGATGCTGTCTGCATCAGCTAAGATGTCGCACGTCAGCCAACTGATTCGCGCGTTTTCGCAGGCAGAATCAAAAAGCCAAATTCGTTGACAACGTCAGAACCGCAAACCTAGAATCTGAACATTGACATTCCAGTGCGACGCAATCACAAGCCGGTAGCTGTTGATGACATTCGTGCCACACACAAGGCACGGAGGAAAGAGATTCAAACGCGGCTTGATCAATTTCGCGAGCTCTGGCGCAAGGGATCAGATGAAAGGCTCTGGGAAGAACTGGTCTTTTGTATTTTCACCGCAGGCGCCTCTGCTCGCATGGGCTTTCGTGCTGTTGAAGTTGTTCGACCGTTCCTGGTTGACGGAAAAAGAGAACAGATGGCGCGGGCACTCAAGAAGTCGGGCGCGCATCGCTTTCCGAACGAACGCCCAGGCTATATTGTGATAACGCGAAACTATTTACGCGAGCATTGCGGTATGGCGCTGCGTCAGAAACTAACAAGTTTTGCGGACCCAATCGAGAGGCGTGACTGGCTGGCACAGGAGAAACAGATCAAAGGAATTGGTTACAAGGAGTCGAGCCATTTTCTGAGAAACATTGGGTTGCCAGGGCACGCAATCCTCGACAAGCACGTAATGAGTTGCCTGACAGATCTGAAAGTGGTTGAAACACCCAAACCGCCGGCATCAAGAGTGCGCTATCTGGAAACGGAAGAAAAACTAAAGTCGTTCGCTCGCGATATCCGAATTGACTTCGACGAACTCGATCTGGTTCTCTGGTCGATGAAAACGGGTGAGGTTTTGAAATAGTTTATTGGGTGTCAGCGGCTGCGGTGCAAAAGGGCGCAGCAGCGGGGCGTGTACGGACGGAGTTTTGAAATGAAAAGTACCCTCAGCAAAATGGCAGCCGGGATTTTGGCGTCCCTGGTCATTTGCGTCGCGGCGGCGCAACCGGCCTTTTCTGCCTCGCTGGATAACAAGACTTATCGGCGCGCTGAGAAAGCGCTGCGCACAGGCGAGTATGAATTAGCGGCAAAAATCTTTCGGGAATTGCTCGCGAAAGACTCACTCGATCATCCGGCTCGTTTGGGGTTGAGTTTCGCTTTATTGAAGCAGCGTCTGCTCCAGGACGCGTATGATCAAGCGGCCAGAGTGATAATGGCAGATCCTTTGTCCGCACGCGCGCATTCGTTGTTGGGCTCCGCGATACTTGCTTCCGGCGATTTTCGTAACTCCGTTGAGGAGTTTAGAACTGCGCTCAGTCTTAAGCAGGACGAGTCGTTGGCAATTGCCGGATTCGCGATGATTGATTTCTATGAGAATCGATTGGACTCGTCGATACGGGGCTTGCGTCGCGCGGTGGAGCTGGACTCGGAAGAAGCTGATTATGTTTTCTACCTCGGTCAGGCGACGGCGCGACGCGAAAGGTACAAAGAGGCTGCCGACGCGTATGAGCGATTTCTGGAGATCGCGCCGAAGACCGATGCGGATCGTCGCGATCGCATCCGAGGACTGATTGATTTTCTTCGTTATCTTGGAAAGCAGAGTTCGTTGTATGTCCTCACGGGCAAGAATAAGACGACCCTGTCATTTGAAGCGCTGGATGGACGACCGATTCTCAAAGTTCGTATCAACGGTGATAAGGAACCTTTGAGGTTTGTTTTGGATACCGGTTCGGGAATGTCAGTGATTTCTGAGTTAACGGCCAAGAAGTTGGGACTAAAACCGGTAGCGCGCGGCGGACTCGCCCGGGCTGTCGGAGGCGGAGGAAGATTTGAAATCGTTTACGGATTTCTGTCGTCTCTGGAAGTGGGCGACGTAAGGGTTGAAAATGTTCCCGTTTACATTCGTCATTTTTATGACCAGGCAGTTCCCGTCGATGGCTATCTCGGCTTGGCTGTCATCTCCAGATTTGTTGCCGCGTTGGATTACACCGACAGCACTTTCACTCTGAGACGAGATATTGAGCCGCCCTTCAGTCAAGTTTTCAGGGCTACTCTGAGCGAGCCCTCTGTAGTACCGCCCAAGAACTCCGGCATCATTGAAATTCCCGTTCGCAGCACTTCCAGCGGATTCATTAGCGGCGAGGTTCGAGTCGATGGAATTGAAAGGCCCTTAAATTTCATCATCGACACAGGGGCCTCAGTCACCGTGGTTTCCGAAAGACTTGCAGCGCGGGAAGATCTAACTACGTATCTCCAGACTACGCGAATGCGGGTATTCGGGGCTGCCGGCGTAGCAGAAGACGTCAAGACGGTCATGTTGCCGAGAGTCATGCTGGGCACGTTCGCGAGGGAAAATATCAGCGCGGCTGTACTCGACCTGGAACCATTAAATGAAACGACCGGCTTCGTCCAGGACGGAATCCTTGGTGCAAATTTCCTGCGACACTTTCGCACCTCGTTCGACTTTCAGCGTGGGCTCATTCGACTCGAGCCGCTTGGCAATACTGCCAAGGCTGACGAGGTCGTTGACCGGTTACCGGTGGAACGCAAATGAAGCAGAGCCTCTATCTTGAAACTTCAGTCATCGGCGCCTATCTCGATAACGGCGAGCCGTTTCGTCGCGATCTGACGATCCGCTGGTGGGAGCACGAAATGCCCGACTACCGCGCAGTCGTATCGCCGCTCGTTTCGCGCGAGCTCGAACGCGTCGCCGAGCCACATCGTTCGTCGTACCTGAAGCTAATTTCGCAGCTCGAGCAGGTAGAGCTCACTGAGGAGGCGGCAATACTCGCGGACGGTTATGTTTCTAGAGGCATTTTTCATCGCAAGTACATAGCTGACGCTTTGCACGTCGCCATTGCGTCTTTTCACAAAGTTGACTACCTGGTTACCTGGAACTTTGGTCACCTCGCAAACGTCCGCCGGCAGGCGCGAATCCGCCTCTTCAATACTGCGGCGGGATTTTATGTGCCGATGATCGTGACGCCGGAGTTTCTCGTATCGGAGGCGACAGAAAAAGTGAAATGACTCGCCAGTTTAATATGTATCGACGGCCCAAGTTTTTGGAAGTGTTGCACGCCATTCGGGAAGAGATGTCGCGCGAAGTTGATTATGACGTGGATCTGTTTGCTGAAATGGTTCGCTCCGGCGCCAAGCCTGCATACGGGCCGGAAAGAGTCATCAGGGGAGTCAGGACGCGAGCTCCTCGCAATGACGCTAATGAAATAGAAATCAAACCGCGAAAACGTGCAGGCAAGCGATAGCAGCAAGTAAACTAAGGCACAAGGTCCAAAGGGTTCTACTGATTCAATGAACGCAACTTTTGAAACGATCGGATTGGAAGTACCCAGCGAAAAGGCTTTCAACTACTTGGCCGAGCGCGCGGGTGATCAGGGTGAGGCTACGCAGTTGAATCGTCGCGGCGCGGTGCTGCACGGCCGTTGTTGGAAGTTGGGCGAAGGACTCGAAGTGTGGACGGTGCTTTACGAGTCCGGAAGTGGAGACGTATTTTACGCCGACTGCCGGCCGGGCTTTCGCGCACGTCACATTCAAACTATCAGCCCGTGGGCTTTGACTGAGTATGACGAGGAAGGCGAAGCTGTGGTCCACGGATATCGCGAAGGCACGGATTGCGAAGTCTTGTTTGAGTTGCAGAATCTGACCGAGGTTGGGCCAGGCGGCTTTCGTGCACAGGGGCTACATGTCGGCCTTTGCGGGCTCGCGTATCGCGCGCGAGTTCGGAGCGCACCTGCAAAAACCAGATGGATGCCACTCGATAAGGCAGCTCCATCGCGCGCTGCGCATGAAAACGACTGGAGCCTTTCGGGACGGGTGATCGCCTGCAAACCGCTCAAGAATCCGCTCTCGGGAAGCGATTTGTATTGGGTCAACGTAGATCTGGAGAAGATGAACCTGGAAATCCTGGTGAACCAGCGAGCACTTCGTGGCGATGTTTTAGCTCCCGGAGTAACACTTGACGCAGAGATCTGGTTGCAAGGGCATGTGCTTGACGAACTAGCGTTGCGGTCTCGTTATGAAGGCGTTGACCCGTCGGCAGCAAACGCGCATTTTTGGTCGCAACTCAAACGGAGAAATTGAAAGCGGAGTGAGGGTGAACTTTAAGACCATCGTGGTTCAACGTCATCCTCTATCCGTTAGCCTTGCTCAGTCGCGTTTGATGGATCGTCTATCTTGATGAAACGTTTTTTGGTAGTTAGCCTCATCGTCCTCACAATCGTTGTCGGCGCGTATTTCTTCAATCAGTATTGGATTCATCGTTACGACGGCTTGATTGCCAAACAAGCTGCTATCTACCGGCTCGATCCGGATCTGGTGTGGAGCATCATCTACGAAGAAACCTATTTCAGTCCGTGGAAAAGAGGAAAAGACGGCGAAATCGGGCTGATGCAAATAACACCAACTGTCGGGCGTGAGTGGGCTGCAGAGACAGGCATGCGCGAGTTGGAACGACAAATGACCCAGGATCCTGCAAGTCTGCTGCGCGATCCGCAGCGAAACATTCAGATAGGCTCGTGGTACCTGGAGAAGATCAATGAGCAGTACCGTGATATTCCCGATCCGGAAGCACGTATGATCGCAGCTTACAATGCTGGTCCAAGCAGAGCGGCTGAATGGAACAGGGCCGCGGCAGGTGGACGACCGTTGTCGGCAGCCGAGTTCATCAACAACATTAACATTCCATCCACCCGTGCTTACGTCATGTCCATCATGGAGCGTTACCGCAGCTTGAAAGGACGCGCACAAACCGTGGCCGCCACCGAAACTCCACCCGCCTCGCCCGCCCGCAAACAATGACCACCCTTTACTGCGCTCGATGGGTGTTACCTGTCTCGTCGCCGCCAATTTCCGACGCCGCAATAGCCGTCGCTAACGAAACAATTATTTCCATTGGAAAACGCGATGCCCTTGCCGCAAGTCTTCCTGAGGCTCAAGTCAAAGAATTTGGCGAAGCTGCAATCATTCCAGGTCTCATAAACGCGCATTCGCATCTTGAGTTGACGGCGATGCGGGGGTTTTTGGAGATAGAAGAACACGATTTCTTTGCCTGGTTGAAGAAACTCACGATTGCGCGACTCGAGCGTATGACAGCCGATGATCTTTACGTTTCCGCCGCTTGGGGTGCATGTGAAGGCGCGCGGGCCGGCGTCACTTGTTTCGCCGATGCCAGCGACTCAGCCGTCACGAGCATGAAGGCACTTCGCGATATTGGCTTGCGTGGCATTGTTTTTCAGGAGTCGTTTGGTCCCGATCCACGTTTGGCGGAAGAGAACTTTGAAAAGCTCAAGACGAAAGTTGCTGGCCTGCGACAACTTGAAACTGCGTTTGTGAAGTGTGGTGTCTCGCCGCACGCACCTTACACAGTTTGCGCTCCTCAGCTTGAAATGATTTCCCGATTCGCGTTGGAAGAAAAACTGCCGGTGATGATGCACGCGGCTGAAACAGCGATGGAAGCGTCGCTGATGCATCATGGTCAAGGCGCATTCGCTGAAGGTTTGCGAAGACGAGGCATCGACTGGCAGGCGCCGAAGACGTCAACCATTCAATACTTAAACGAGCACGGCGTATTAAGAACCCGTCCGCTGCTGGCCCACTGCGTCAACGTTGATGATGCGGATCTGAACACTATCAAACAGACTGGGACGCGAGTGGCCCATTGCCCTAAATCGAATTCCAAGCTTGGACATGGCATCGCGCCGTTTGCAAAGTTTCGCCAGAAGGGAATTGCGGTTGGGTTGGGCAGCGACTCTGTCGCCAGCAACAACACCTGCGACCTACTCGAGGAAGCGCGCTTCGCGCTACTGACTGCGCGTGCGGCGGCCGATGAAGACGATGATTGTCGCTTGAGCGCGAGCGACGTATTAGAAACTGCAACTTTGGGAGGTGCACAGGCTCTCGGTTGGCAGGGTCAAATCGGCGAACTTCGGGAAGGGATGCAAGCGGACTTCGCTGTAGTCTCGCTCACCGGCACGCACCAAATTCCATCCTACAATGTAACCGACACGTTGATCTTCTCATCATCCGGCCGTGACGTGATGCTGACGGTTGTCGCGGGGAAAGAAGTTTATCGAGATGGGCGGGTTACTACAGTCGATGAAGACCTGTTGCGCGTGCGGATGAGAGAAATCGCAGCAAAACTCGCCGGTCACGAGAGTTCCCCAAGCTCTTAATGAAATTGAGACCGCGCCTCTTCGATGAGAGGCGCAGCCTCAAAGCTTTAAGAATGCGCTTTCGGTAAGGCCGAGCCTTACCGCACATCAGTCGGCAGAGCCGCAGACCTACTCTCGCTAGATTGACGCTGCTATTGCCTCGTCAAAAATCTCAAGAGCGACATCAACGTTCTCTTTGGTGAGAATCAACGGCGGCGACCAACGGATCGCATTTGATCCCGCGCCGAGAATGATCAGGCCCCGTTCGAAACAAGCTACCTCAACGCGATCGCGCAGGTCAGGCGCCGGCCGGTTGGAAGTGCGGTCCTCAACAAACTCCACACCAATCATCATGCCCATTCCGCGCACGTCCCCGATGCAGTCATACTTATCCTGCAGCCATTGAAGCCCCGCTTTCAAGTACGCTCCTACCTCCGCACTGTTTTGCACCAGTCCGCCTTCGAGGAGTTCGATCGTCTTAAGCGCCGCAGCGATGCAGACCGGATTTCCTCCAAAGGTTGACGCATGCGCGCCGGGTTTCCAGTCCATCAAGTCGGCACGCGCGACGCATGCGCCAATCGGCAAACCTGAACCAATCCCTTTCGCAATGCAGACAATGTCAGGCTTCACGTCGTAATGGTCGCTCGCAAACATTTTTCCGGTGCGTCCCATCCCTGATTGCACTTCATCAACAACGAGCAGAATTCCGTGTTCGTCACAAATGCGGCGCAGGCCCTGTAGAAAACCCTTCGGCGCCGGTACATAACCACCTTCACCCTGGACCGCCTCAACAACGATCGCCGCAACTTCTTCCGGGGGAGTAGTGGTCTTGAACAAACGCTCTTCGATCCAATTCAAGGCGCCCTGGCCCGCGCCGCCGTCGCCGCAATCAGCCGCACTGAATGGGTTGCGAAACTCGTTTGGATAGGGAACGTGAACTACGTCAAGCGCCTGACGTTTGAAGCCGAGCCGCTGCGCAGCTTTCGATGAAGTCAACGAGAGTGACCCCAGCGTGCGCCCGTGAAAACTGTTGAAGAAGGCTATGAACTTTTCGCGGCCGGTCGCATGCATTGACAACTTCAACGCAGTCTCAACTGCTTCGGTCCCGCTGTTTGCGAAATGGGTTTTGGTGGGCGAGGGAACTGGAACTATCTCGTCCAGCTTCTTAGCGAGAGCCGGCATGTGGCGATAGTAGTAATCGGTGCCGCACATGTGAATAAGCTGTGAAGCCTGTTCCTGAATCGCGCGCACGACTTCCGGATGACAATGGCCCGTCGAGCAGACAGCCACACCCGCATTGCAATCGAGAAAAATATTGCCGTCGACGTCTTCCACCCACACGCCCGCCGCGCGTTCAGCGACAAGCTTGAAGGAAGGTCTCGGATATGACGGTGTAACAAACTGGGCATCCGCGGCGATAATCTCTTTGCCCTTCGGACCGGGAAGTGAAGTCTTAATCTCCGGACGCCTTGGCGGTGCGATGGTGGTTGTCGACATTTGTGCTCTCCTTTTTAAGTGAAATGGCCTTCCTAAACTCTCCGACAACGAAAGTCGAAACTTCCGGTTATCGGCGGCGAAAGTGAAAAGGAAAGACTGCTAGTCCGCGAAGAGGTTGGAGCGGCTATCGAGCGGGCGATGCTGTAAAGTTCGTCGGATCCACATAGCTTGGAACTCGTGCTGCTGCAAAAACGGGGGAATTACTCTCGAACTGCGGCAATGTTACCACGCGCCGTAGGGCTATTCCAGAGAGCGCTGTTGTAACGCGTAAGGTTGCGTCACAACGCCTCAGCGAACTCGAGCTGTTCATCGAACTCATCCGCGAATGACTCGCGAATTGACTGCTTCGGTGAGGGTTGTGGCCACAAAGAGAATCGACGTGCCAATGGATGAAGCAACACACGCGAGCGGAAGTATTTTTCGTGCTCCCACTCAACTTCGGCCATTGTGAGGAGACAATCGACAAACTCGTTGTGGCCCGATCGCTGTGCGTAGCGCGCCGCCGTCTCATATTCCACGATGTTACGGCTCTCGAGTCGTCCGGCGCCGTACATCGGCGCAAACCACCCGGTGAAGTGACAAAGAAAGCCAAGCGTGCGTCCGACCAGCAGCGCGCGAACCTCGCGTGACCGGTTTGGGACGACGCCAAGTTTCTGGAGCATTTCGCCCACAAGTGCGCGATGGTGCCACTCCTCGTTTTCAATCTCCTCAATACGTTTTCGTTCTTCTTTGTCATTGACTGAGCGCCAGTGACCGCGATAGGCGTAGGCAGCGGCGCGCTCGCCTGAATAAGCGAGCTGGAGTATGTCGATCAGGCGTCGGGTGGGATTGTCTTCTAACATGTCGTACTCTCATTAGCACCCTGGCTTTAGCCCGGTGGATTAAGGTTCCACGCTATTCTCTGAAACCGTTTAAACGGTTTCCCAATTCATCCCGCCGTAACTGATCTCCGGGTAAAGCCACGATGCTAATGAGAATTCAAAAGACCACTACAAACTTTCACTTTCTTGACAGCTTCTCGCGCAGACATATACACTCACGGTCTTTCAAATCCTAGCATTCTTAACTTCAAAACACGCAGGAAGCAACGCTTAAGATCCGCATGCTTCCTCGGCGAAAGGATCAAGACAAAATGGGTGCGCGAAATAAGATAACGGTGGTAGGCGCCGGCAACGTTGGTGCGACTGCTGCTCACTGGCTGGCGGCGAAAGAGCTCGGCGATGTGGTTCTCGTTGACATAGTTGAAGGTGTGCCGCAGGGAAAGGCGTTGGACCTGGCCCAGGCAGCGCCAATTGAAGGTTACGACGTCAAGCTAACCGGCCTGAACACCTACGACGGCACCGAGAATTCCGACGTTGTGATCATCACGGCCGGATTACCGCGCAAACCCGGTATGAGTCGAGACGACCTGCTTAAGACCAACGCTGAGATCGTTTCAAAAGTTGTGGACGAAGTGGTCCGCCGCTCGCCGGAGTCAATACTGATTATTGTGTCGAACCCGTTGGATGCAATGTGCCAGGTCGCTTTCCGCCGATCAGGTTTTCCCAAGCATCGTGTGATTGGTATGGCCGGCGTGCTCGATTCGGCTCGCATGCGTTGTTTTCTGGCCGAGGCGCTCGATGTTTCAGTGGAGAATGTGACCGCATTTGTGCTCGGCGGACATGGCGACACGATGGTGCCCCTACCACGCTTTTCCACCTGCGCGGGCATTCCAATTACCGAGTTACTTCCAAAAGATCAAATCGATGCGATCGTGAAGAGGACTGCAAACGGCGGCGCTGAAATAGTGAGTCTGCTGAAAACGGGCTCGGCTTACTACGCGCCTTCGGCTGCTGCTGTCGAGATGACGGAATCGATTTTGAAGGACAAGAAAAAGATTCTTCCCTGCGCAGCGTTTCTCGAAGGCGAATATGGCGTCAACGGTCTCTACGTGGGCGTGCCCTGCAAACTGGGCGCACGTGGCCTCGAGCAGATCATCGAGATCAATCTGACTGCCGAAGAACGAATTGCGTTACAGAAGAGTGCGTCAGCAGTGCAGGAATTGATCGACGTTTTGGGAGTCTAGGTCAGAAATCAAGAAGTTCAGAGTTCAATCTTTAGATTGTCCTGACGTGCGAAAACAGCAAACTAAAGTTTGAACTCTGAACTTCTTGAGCGAATTCTGAACTAACTCTAAACTTTCTAGGTTTTCAGCCAACCAAACAGACCGTGAACGATCGTCTCACGGTTTTCCTCATAGATCGCACGCGTTAGCGGGATACCCATCGGGCAAGCCTTCACACAGTTTTGCGCGTTGCCGCAGTTGGTGATGCCGTCTTCGCCCATGATGCCTTCCAAGCGTTCCTCACGATTCATGACCCCGGTCGGATGCATGTTGAAGAGACGCACCTGCGCAATAGCCTGCGGCCCGATGTAATTGTCTTCGTCGTACTGCGGACAAGCTTCCAAACAACAGCCACAGGTCATGCAACGCGAGTAAGCGTAGCGCTCCTGCACGTCGTCCTGATCCATCCGCGGACCTGGACCAAGATCGTGCGTACCGTCAAGTTCGATCCATGCGTGTACTCGCTTCAAGTGATCGAACATCGGCGAACGATCCACCACGAGATCGCGAATGTTTGGAAACTTGCGCATGGGCTCGAGCTTGATTGGCTGGTCAAAGTGGTCCACCAGAGCCGAGCATGACTGCCTCGCCCTGCCGTTAATGATCATCGTGCAGATTCCACACACCTGCTCGAGACAATTCATTTGCCAAACGGGCGGAGTGGTGGCGACACCCTCTTTGGTTACCGGGTTCTTCTGAATCTCCATAAGGCAGGAGATGATGTTGAGATTCGGGCGATACGGAATCTCAAACTGTTCCCAGTATTGCGGCGAGTCGGGATTGGCGCGACGCCTGATGTGAATTTCGACCGTCTTCGGCGGAACGCGTGTCTTGGTTGTATGTCGCTCTGTGGCCATGATCCCTCTGGTGCTCGTTATCGGAAATAAGAGCGGGGGTATACCCCCTTCCTAACTGCTCAACTTGGGCTCTGTCTGTTTGCATCAGGAGCTGTGGGTCTGGGCGCTGCCGGATCGTGTTTCGGCTCCTGTTTCGCTTTGCTGTAATCACGCTTGCGCGGCGGAATCAGCGATACATCGATCGGCTCGTACGAAATGACCGGTCCCTCGCCGGAGTATTCCGCGATTGTCGACTTCAGGAAATTCTCGTCGTCACGCTGCGGAAAC
>JALZOO010000128.1 GCA_030913905.1 Acidobacteriota bacterium | reverse complement strand
GCCCTCGGCTTCGAATTGGAGGAGTCGGCGTTTGAATTCGAATTGTCGCCTTCTTCCTTCTTCAATTCTTCTTCCTTCTTTTTCTTCAGGAGGTCTTCCTGATGCTTCCGACCAGCCCTAATCCGCTTCACGCCTTCGCGAGCTTCTTCCAACGCGTCTTCGGCGCGATAGTTGTTGGGATCAATCTCAAGCGCCTTTGAAAAGGCATTGGCTGCCTCATCGTATTGGGCCAGCTTCGTCAATGCTTCCCCCAGATCATAGAACATGTCCGAGTCGTCCGACTTTAGCCTGGTCGCCTGCCGATACTCCCTGACGGCTTCGCTATACAAACTGAGTCCCGCATAGGTTTGGCCCAGGTTGTAATGCGCTTCGGCGTCGTCACTGTTTTTCTCAAGGTGTTTTTTATATTTCTCAATCGCCTTCTTGTACGCGTCTTCTGCTTCCTGTTTTTGGCCCAGGGCATCAAACGTCAAGCCTACACGGAAATAACCCTCTGCCAGATCGGGATCTAACTTTACAGCCTGCTGGAAAGCCTCGAGCGCCTTTTCATCCTGGTCGTCTCGGTACAATTCCTTGCCGTGTGCCAGAAGCACGCGAGCTTGAGACCGATCTCCCTCAGTCGAGTTTGTGCCTGCACCTGAAACATTCGCGTTGGGATCCGCAGACTCTTTCCTGGAGCAAGCAGCTTGACCAAATAAGAGCGAAGATATGACGATAAGCAGCGCTAGCTTCATTCCATTTACCAAAATTGAGTGCTGGGAGATTCGGTTGGCAACCTATCTACTTGAATTTGGCTAATGAGTCAAACGCGAGCAACGAGCCGTGAACCGCGGCTTGCACGGTTAACGGCCCACGTCGGCAGAGCGCGCGATAACGGGCCCGCCAGACTCCGTCTGGTTTTCGCGTTTGGCCGACAACTTGTGGAAACAGGCCGCTATTCCCTCTATTTCCCTATCAACTGCTGCTTCTCGTAAACGGCCGTGGGAGTTTACTTCCGACGGACTCGCAAGACGCAACGCCCAAAAGGAGTGGAAATGTTGAGACACGAGCGACGCCCTAATCTTTTATTCCTACCTATTGCCCTGGTAGGGATTCTTGCCTTTGCTTCGTCAGCCCTCGCCCAAAAGGTAAGGGTTGAAACACGAGCTTTTACACCGCCAAACTTAAGCCTGGCGGCCGATCCTCAAGTGATCACAGTGTGTGAGGGCGCGGGTCCGGCACTGGTGAACCTGAATGCCCGGGCGACCTCGAACTATCCGATTAGCTATCGCTGGACCGCCAGCGGCGGCAGGATTCAAGGCGATGGCGCCACGGTTACCTGGGACCTCTCGGGTCTCGAGCCGGGTTATTACAGAGCTTACGTCGACATCGACACTGGCAGTGGAGACGAACTGTGCCAGGCGTTTTCGTCCGCGACTGTGATAGTTAATCGATGTCCGCCGACGCCTCCGACTTGTCCGAATGTTGGAATCATCTGTCCTGATCGGGCGGAAGTTGGACAACCACTGACCTTTAGTTCAAACATTACAGGCGGCACGCCTGGCGTTAACCCCATCTACAATTGGACCGTCTCAGCCGGTACGATTACCGAGGGCCAGGGCACGAGTTCGATCCGCGTGGACACTACCGGCCTTGCCGGTCAAACCGTCACCGCAACGCTTAGCATGGGTGGATACACGCTTGATTGCTCAGCTACCTGCTCGGTGCAGTTTCCGGTTCCCGTTGAGTGCAGAAAGTTTGATGAGTTTCCGGCGATTGCCCGTAACGACGAAAAAGCTCGGCTGGATAACTATGCGATTGAATTACAGAACGACCCGACTTCAACAGCTTACGTGATTGTCTATCCGGGACAACGCGGACGGCCCGGTGATGTTCAGCGACATACGACTCGAGTCGTTGACTATATGGTCAACTCGCGAGGCGTCGGTGGGCAGCGCATCGTAACGCTGGTTGGACCACCGCGAGATGTGTTGATGGTCGAATTGTGGCTTTGCCCGCAAGGCGCCAAGCCTCCCTCTTTGTAATCCAATCTGTAGTTCTGTTAATCAAAGACCGGCAGGAGCTATCAACTCCCGCCGGTCTTTTCCTGTTATACTCCGGTTCCCCTTCCCCAAAAGTGGTCTAAATCCCCCAGCAAGTCGCTAACGAACGTAGGGGCACGGCATGCCGTGCCCTACGGTTGATAACTTGCCCTTACGAGATTGATGAGACAACAACAGTTAGAGACATATCGATGACCGATTCTAATTTTGACGTAATCATCGTCGGGGCCGGACCAGCTGGATTGAGCGCTGCGTTGATACTCGGCCGTTGTCGCAGGCGAGTGCTCATCCTTGATTCCGGAAAGCCGCGCAACGCCGCTTCGCGCGGGCTGCACGGCTTCTTGACCCGCGATGGAATCGAACCCAGCGAATTCCTTCGGATTGCGAGTAAGCAGCTGCGTGCTTATGAAACTGTAGAGTTGCGGATGGCTGAAGTTACCAGCGCGACCTGCGTGCCAAGGAGTTTCGAACTTACGCTCGCTGGCGAACGCTTTTTTTGCCGAAAACTTTTGTTGGCGACCGGAGTAGTCGATGATCTGCCTGACATCGTGGGGTTGAAGGAGTTGTACGGCCGCAGCGTGTTTCATTGTCCCTACTGTGATGGTTGGGAAATGCGGGACCAGCCATTGGCTGTTTATGGGCGAGGTGAGAATGGTACCGGGTTAGCGCTTGAGCTGACGTTGTGGAGCCGCGACATTGTGCTTTGCACGAATGGCCCAAGCGAACTGACAGAAGGAGAACTTGCACGCCTCGCTCGGCAGAATATCGAGGTTCGCGAGGACAAGATCGAGCGGCTCGATGGCGATAACGGCGTGCTGAAAGAGATTGTCTTCACGAACGGCCAAACCATTTCAAGGCGTGGCATGTTTTTCAGCTCAGGTCAGCACCAACATTCTGATCTTGCGGAGCAACTTGGTTGTGCCCTTACAGAACAGGGCTCCATCAATACTGGAGAATACGAGACGACGAACGTTCCAGGGTTGTACGTCGCCGGCGATGCTTCCCGCCTGGTCCAGTTTGTAATTGTCGCCGCCGCTGAAGGAGCGCAGGCTGCAGTTGCGATCAATAAAGAACTGATGAAGGAAGACCTCAGTTAATCAGGCTTCTCTTTGGAGTGCGGCGGCCCGACGCCGCTTTGGCCCGATTGCCGAGCCCCTACCGACGTCATACTTGAAATGTTGTTCAGAAGACGACGCGGTTCGGATTAGACCAAAGCGGCGCCAGGCCGCCGCACTCCAAGGAGGGGCCTCAAACTCAGGCGTCATCTGTCACGCCGGCTCTTCGCGAACAACCTCGGTGGCCTTCTTATCCTCGCGCAAGCCCTGAAACGACGGGTGCCTAATCGATCCGTCTTCCGTCCATTCGGTAAACTCAACCTCCGCCACCAACTGCGGTTTCGCCCAATGCGTATCGCGTAGTCCCGGATCTTTTGGTTTAACAGCGAAAGGCATTGATGGTTGCGCAATTCGGTCAATCATTTTTTGGAGCTCCAGCCGCTGCTTGATGCTGAACCCGGTGCCCACACGTCCCGAATAAACGAGCTTGCCTTTGTCGTAAACGCCCAGCACCAACGAGCCAAAACCCGGGAACGCTTTCTTCGAAGGCGTATAACCGGCTATGACAAACTCCTGGCGTTTGATGCATTTGACCTTCAGCCAGTTTTTATTTCGGGTCGATTCGTAGGGCGAGTCCTCCAGTTTTGAGACGATGCCTTCAATGCCGAATTCGCACGCTTGTTTGAAAAACTGCGCGCCATTTCCTTCAACGTGATCGCTATATCGGATTTGGCCCTTGCTGCGGTCGGGCCCGAGAAGTTTTTCCAGTAACTCTTTTCTTTCTTTCAACGGAGTTCGGGTGAGGCTGTAACCGTCCAAATAGATCACGTCGAAAACCTGGAAGATGAAGGCGGCAGGCGCACCTTTCATTGACTGCTGCAACTTCTGAAAGCTGCTTCGCCCTTTCTGATCCACAACTACGACTTCGCCGTCGAGTATGGCTGAGGTTATCGGAAGCTTCTTCAACGGCTTTTCCAGACTGGAAAATTTCTCAGTCCAGTC
>JALZOO010000126.1 GCA_030913905.1 Acidobacteriota bacterium | reverse complement strand
GAGCTTGCGCGCGCCGGCGAGGAAGTTGAACGGAAGCCGGTGCCGGTGTCCATTCATAAATTCGAAGCCATAAAACCAACCGATGATTTGCTGAAAGACAATCTCGATGGAACTTACGACTTAGAAGTGAGGGTCGAATGTTCCTCCGGCACTTATGTCAGGACGCTGGCAGAGGATTTTGGCAAGCAGCTACAGGTGGGCGCCCATCTCGCGGAATTGCGTCGCACAAGGGTGGGCGACCTGGACGTCAATCACGCGCAAACTCTCGAGCAGGTAAAGGTAAGTTTTGCGGAGGAGTCGGTGGGTACCGTCTTGCGCAAGCCCGACGAGGCATTGGCGCGCCTGCCGGCAATTGATCTGAACGACGAGGATGTGCGCAAAGCTGAGCACGGTGTCGACCTTCGATTTGATGAAGCGAAATGGAGCGACGGCGAAAGAGTAAGAATGCGCGATGCGGCTGGCAATCTGATCGCAGTCGCGAGCTTTAATGCCGCTGAGCGGTCAATGCATCCGATGGTGGTTCTCGCGGCGGAGCACTCATGAAGAAACGTTATTGGATCGCAGGTGCATCTGCCCTGGCTGCGTCGTCAATAGCAGCCAAGCTTTGGCTGCGTCCACGAGACGTCGAGTGGGAGACGAACCGAGGGAACGTCTTCAACGCCGAGTATTCGCGTTTCGCCGAAGTTGAGGGCCTGCGGGTCCATTATCAGGAAGCCGGCCAACCGGATGCCCCAACGATGGTTTTGATCCACGGTTTTGCTTCATCAAATTTGGTTTGGAGCAAAGTGTTATTGGAACTCGCCGGCACGGGCTTCCGCGTGATTGCACCCGATCTACTCGGCTTTGGTTATTCAGCTAAGCCTCGTGCCCTTGAATACACGATTACCCGGCAGGCGGAGATGGTAGTGGGGTTACTGAAAGAACTTGAGATCAAACGCGCCGTTTTGGTTGGCAGCTCTTATGGCGGAGCGGTAGCGGCAACCATCGCGCTCGATCATCCGGAGCTGGTGGAGAAGTTGGTGTTGGTTGGCGCGGTTACAAACAACCGACCCACGCGCTACATGATGATGCGACTGTTTGGTTCGCCAATTATTGGCGACATTCTTTCGCCTCTGGTGGTTGGTTCTCGACGCCTGCTCCGAATGAGGATGAAGCGAGTTTACGATCGGCATTCGTGGGTGCTCGATGAACGGAGAGTTGACGCCAGGCATCTACCGCTGCGGACGCGCGGCACGCATCGCGCTATTGTTCGCTCGGTGCGCCGTTGGGATGCTGAAAGGGTATCGCGCGACGCGCATTTGCTGACCCAACGAACGCTAATCGTTTGGGGTGATCGGGATCGCGAAGTGCCGCTGGCGGATGGCCACCGGCTGCATGAGGCAATTCCAAATTCGCGTTTAATTGTTTTTCGAGAGTGCGGGCATCTGCCTCACGAAGAATATCCGCAGGAGTTTACGAAGTTGGTTAGTGAGTTTTGTTCTTAAAGAAGTCCTGAGTACTGAGTTCTGAGTCCTGAGTAAAAGCGATAGCATTTTGCCTAAGAACTCAGGACTCAGAACTCAGTACTCAGGACTTAGTACTCAGGACTCGCACTCCATATCTCAACCCATGTTCAAGGCTTTGCCGACAGAAGGATCGCGGCGGATGCGCCAGATTTTCGAGTCCAGGTAGTAATGAATGAAGGCATAACCCCAGAGGAAAGAGATACCTAACTGCACAGGCAGTGACTGATTGATGCCTCCGCCGTCGTTCTTGAGACTCGTGTAACCCAGCCACTGTCTCGGTCCCTGATAAATCAAGCCAAACACAACGCCGAATGCGATGTAGTAAAGAAGGCGGCGGCTGATTAATTCGGCGGCGCCGTATTTTTGACGAAGCTCTACGGTGGATTCTCTTCGTGTTCCCTCCCCGCGGGCGGGGAGGGTTAGGGAGGGGTTGGTGCTCGCCGCTGCCTCTCCCCAACCCCTCTCCGCTTGCGGAGAGGGGCTAAGCTGGTACTTCTTGTTGTGAAACCAAATCAGCCGGTGATATTGGAGGTTGTGATAGATGGTAAGTATGGCCACGATCGCAATTGGCTTGTGAGGCATCGGCGTCAGCAGCACGATCCAGTGCATCGGAATGGCCGCTGCAAACAACAGATACTTCGGAACATTTAACGACTCGCCGGTCACAGCACGTTGTACCTGACGCGCCAGCCAAACTGCGAAGAGAAGAATTGTTCCTCCCAGGAGGATATTGGACAGTGTGTTGACCCCCGACTGCAACGCGGCCGGCACGCGAGCCATCGCTTCCGGGTCGCGCACGATGAACTCCACAAAGGGATAGTTGAAAGCGAAAAGCAACAGCAGCCGATCGAGCGCGTTGTCTACCGGCGCGAGATCGTTGTTCTTCTTTTTGTAGAGCACCATGAAGCCGTAGTGCTGCTTCACCAAATGGTAATAGGCCCAAAGCGCTGCCAGGAAAAAGAAGATTAGACCCAGGCCAGCCAGCACCATCAATGGTCCAACGGCAAAGAAGAGTAGTGAGCCCCAAAGGAGACGCGAGCGGTTTTGTCTTTCGGTGCGATCGAAATAGGTGCGTGAGAATGTGCCGAAGACATGTGGCGCATCAATTAGGATGGCCCAAAGCGCAACCATCGGGACGAGAGGAATGACGCCGGAAACGTAAAGTACCAACAGTGCGTAGCTGGAAAGCACTGATCCAATCAGCCACACGAGATCGTCCCGCGCGCTTATGATCCAGCGCATAGAGATTGCGCGCGTTCGAGCTATATCAAAGGTTTCGGCCGTTGCCATATGGACGAGAAGAGACCGTGGATCGTAGTGCCGCTGTGGCCAGATTGTATCATTGGGCGGCTGCGGCCCGGTTGTAATCTGGTAGACTTCGGAGACATGCCAAGAGTTCTCCTAATTGGGCTCGCTGGTTTCATCGGAACGCTGGCCAGATACTGGTTATCCGGCATTGTTGCCAGACGCTATGGCGAAACCTTTCCCTCGGGGACTCTGGCAGTGAATGCGCTCGGCTGTTTGTTGGCAGGTTTCTTGTTTTATTTGATGTATGACCGGTTCCTGACGAGCCCGACCGTCAGAAGCATGGTCTTCATCGGCCTTTTAGGTGGTTTCACAACCTTCTCTTCGTACGGTCTGCAAACCTTTACCCTGCTTCGTGAAGGCGAGTTCGCTTTAGCATTACTGAATATTGCGATCTCGAATATCGCAGGTCTGTTTCTGGTCTGGGTAGGATATCGATTGGCTACGCTCTTCTAGAAGCGCGAATGAAAACACTGGGAATCATCGGTGGAGTCGGACCCGAATCGACCATTGAGTATTACCGGTCCATCATTGCCTCGTATCGTGAGTCGAAAAATAACAACACCTATCCCTCGATCATCATTAACAGCGTCGACTTGCAGAAATTGCTGAATTGGATGAACGCGAACGAGTTGGCGCTGGTCGCTGATTATCTGGTTGATGGAATACAGACACTTGCGCGAGCCGGAGCGGATTTTGGCATTATCTCAGCGGGCACACCGCACATTGTTTTTGACGAAGTTAGACGCCGGTCACCCATTCCACTGATAAGCATTGTCGAGGCAACGTGCGAGAGAGCCAAACGTCTGACACTGAAAAAGGTTGGCCTCCTGGGCACGCGTTTCACCATGCAAGGTCAATTTTTCTCGGACGTGTTTTCCAGAGATGGGATTCAAATTGTCGTACCTAACGAAGATGAGCAAACCTACATTCATGACAAGTACTTCGGTGAATTGGTCAGGGGCGTTATTCTCGAAGAAACGCGTAACAGATTGGTCGCGATAGTTGAGCGTATGAAGAACCAGCAAGGCATTGAAGGATTGATTCTCGGCGGGACGGAGCTCTCCTTGATTCTGCGCGATGACACAGCAGCAGGTATCCCATTATTGGACGCTACTAAGCTCCATGTAAAAGCCGTTGTTAGAGAGCTAGTCTCATAAGATTGTGCGGCTCCGTCTTGTTTGAAATCGGCAGGGCAAATCAGTGAATCTACCCGAAGAAGGTTGTCTGCTCCGAATATTTATCGGTGAGAGCGACAGCTTTAACCACAAGCCACTCTATGAAGCTATTGTCTTGAAAGCTCGGCAGTCAGGATTAGCCGGCGCCACGGTGCTCCGGGGTGTAATGGGTTTCGGGAAAAACAGCATTCTCCATACAGCCAAAATTCTTCGCTTGTCTGAGGATCTGCCGATGGTGGTGGAGATTGTTGACAGTAAGGAGAAGGTAGAAGCATTTCTGCCGTTCCTGGACGAGATGATCAAGGACGGCCTCGTTACGGTCGAAAAAGTAAGAGTCATTCACTACAAATCGTCCAAATAGTTCACCTGCACTCAGGAGGTTTCGAGGTGCCGTCAGAGGATTCAGCTTTGCGGGAACGGCGTTGGTTTCAGGCGCATCCCTGGCACGGTGTGTCGCCGGGCGAGCAAGCACCTGAAGCGGTAAACGCTTTTATTGAAATTGTGCCGACAGACGCGGTGAAGTATGAGTTGGACAAACAGTCGGGGCATCTGCGAGTAGATCGGCCACAGCGATTTTCGTCGATGTGCCCGTCGCTCTACGGTTTCATTCCGCAAACCTATTGCGGCGAGGAGGTCGCGAGATTATGCGCTGAACGAACCGGAGCTCAGGGCATCGAGGGAGACGGCGACCCGATGGATATTTGCGTGCTTACGGAAAAAACATTTGCGCAGGGAGACTTTTTTCTTCAGGCGAAACCCATCGGGGGGCTACGAATGATTGATGGGCAGCAGGCTGACGACAAAATCATCGCTATTCTTGAAGCAGATCTTGCGTACGGCCACATCAAAGACGTGAGCGAATGTCCCAACGCCCTCATCGATCGGCTTAAGCATTATTTTCTGAGTTACAAACAGTTGCCGGCTGAAGCTCCCAGACGAGTTGAGATCGTTGATGTCTACGGACGCACGGAAGCGTTAGATGTTATCAGGCGCAGCCTCCGTGATTACGAAAACAAGTTTGAGGCATGACGAATTAGAGGATTGACTGGATGTATCGCCCGAGCAACGGTGCGGCAATTACGTGGTGATGGTTTCTTGAATCCCACAGCGTGGGCACGTCAGCGTGTGGTGGGTGGAGTCGGTCCAGCTTGCAAGCGCTAATCCGGAACCATGCGATGGATCAGGAGTGTCCTTTCGGTCGTGAGATATGGATTGGGGTGCGGGGGAACTAAGTTTTCGTTCAGTATCTTCCGCGCTGCAGTGTTTGCAAAGCCACCCATATCCCAGATCGAAGAAGTGGTTGGTTTGATTCATCTGTAGGGGCGTGCGTATAGGGTGTTGGCGGTGAAAACGCGTCAACACCCAACAACCTTTTCTACTGTCGAAGTATTCCGCGCCTTGCGTCGGGAGTTGTCGTCAAACGCACCGGAACACTGGTTCTGCGGCCATAACGAACAATTTGCACCTGGACGGTATCCCCAATCTGATGCTTGTCCAAAAGGTGATAGAGGTCATCGGCATTCGAGAGTTTCTCACCGTCCATTCCGACGATGATATCTCCAATTTCGACATCTCCATTTTCGGTTTGAGTGAGTCCGCGCAAGCCTGCGTTAGCAGCGGGACCACCGGGCGCGACTTGCCAAATGAGGACGCCTTCCGACACTGGTAGCTCGATTCGGCCCTTGAGCGATTCAACATCTCGGCTGTTGATTCCCAGTTTCGGCCGTCGCACCTGACCGTACCTCACCAACTGCGGCACCACTCGTTTAGCAATATTCACCGGCACGGCAAAGCCGACGCCTGCCGATGCACCCGACGGAGAAAGAATTTGCGAGTTGATACCGATCATGCGGCCGTGAGAGTCGAGCAATGGACCACCGGAATTTCCCGGGTTGATCGAGGCATCTGTTTGAATCGCGCCTTCGATTGGGATTCCGTTGCGAGCGCGGATTGGTCGTTGGAGACCGCTGATAACGCCGGTCGTCAGTGTTCTATCCAAACCGAAGGGGTTGCCAATCGCCAAAACCTTTTGTCCGACCTCGAGCCTATCTGAGTCGCCGAGGGGAACCACCGTTAACGGCTCCTTCGGCCGTTCCACCAATTTGATGACAGCCAAATCGGTATCCGGATCCCGTCCAATGACTGTGGCGGCGTAGTTTTTCTGCCCGCCAAAACTAACGGCAACTTTCTGCGCTCCTTCAATGACGTGATGATTGGTCAGAATGTGGCCTTCCTGATCGATCACCGATCCCGAGCCGGATCCTTCCCGCGGCTCAACATAGCCGAAGAAGTCGCGCGCATAAGAAGTTGAATGGACGTTTACTACGCCCGGCGAAAGGTTGCGATATACCTCAATATTATTTTGTTCGTCAAGAGCCGTAGCCGGGTTGCTGATACCCTCAGGCGATGCCTCGGAGAACGCGACACCCGCCGGTTGCAATCGATTGGAGAAACGATCTACGACGGCGACAGCTCCGGCTGCAAAAATCCCTGAAATCAGAGCGACGATTAGTAGTTGACGTGCTGAAATTCTATACATGATTTGTTTCTCGCTTCTTTATTGGTGGTGCAAGCTCGTTATCGAATAAATATGATGCTTCCAGCCGCCGTTGCGTGGCTTTCGGCGACGGGCAGCGATGGACAAGAAGATAGGACTTCCTGATATCCGGCGCAAGCCGGAGTTCCCCATGAAGGCCAGGCACAATTCCACGGTATTTCTGAAAACGTTTATCGGGGGACCGGGTTCCTTTTTTGTTCGCCGCTACCGCTTAGGCCTACAAAGATTTAGACGAACTACTACGCTAATAGCTCGATAAAAGGAAAAGAACTTGTGGTATGAGCGAGGTATCAGAGGAATAAAGCCAGAAAGGAACTTGGCAGGCTGACAAAATAGCCCAGGAGCGTGACCGGAGCATCCCAACCTAAAGCCGTACAGCCAGTCGCGACATGCACGACCATCAGTGCGCTATAAAGGCCCAGGACCAACTTCATCCCACGACGCGCAATTGGGAACTGCGCGAAACGGTAAAGTGTGTAACCGGCGAGTGCGCCGATAAGAAGTTTCACTGAAAGGAATGACGCTTCACTGTGGTTTAGCAGGCTGGCCATCAGCCCGTTTCCTTCGGTCGCCACGTTCAGACGTACCCAAAGAATCGTCAGCTGCGCATCAAGCCAATTCATCGCGAACAACAAAAGGGCTTTCGTCAGTGCTCCCACATGCGCTCCTTAAGAAACGTTGTTAAACTGCTGTCCCTTTTTACGCCAGAACCTCCAAAACCGCGTGGCTTGGAGGTCCTGTCGTATACGGGAGGAACGAGACTCGTTACCGTTACCTACAAGAAACTCACAATGAGATTCTCGTTCCCGAAATCAAAACCCACGACGGGCGTCCTTTTGATTGATTAGCGTGAGTATTATAAACGGATGTAGCGCAAACTGTTAGTTTGCGCGGTCTTGATCAGCGAGGCCAGGTGCTGACACGCAAACTAACAATTTGCGTTACGAAAAAACGATGTCGATTTCAATAGCTGAAGCAGTGTTGCAAGGAGCAAACAAACTGCGCAAAGCAGGTGTGCCCGAAGCGCGTCGCGAAGCGGGTTCACTGCTGGCCTTCGCGCTGGATCGAGACCGTTCCTTTATCTTGAGTCATGCAGACGATGAGATTAGTGCTGAACAACTGGAGGTTTTCCGTGAGTACGTAGAGCAGCGCGGGAAACGCAAACCATTGCAATACATCACCGGCCGGCAGGAATTCTATGGGCTCGAGTTTGAAGTCACGCCGGATGTTTTGATCCCGAGACCTGAGACTGAACTACTCATCGATACGACACTGAAACTAGTTGCACAGGATCGCGCGCTAGTCATTTGCGACGTTGGTACGGGCTCGGGTTGTATTGCGGTTACGCTGCTTCATAAGCTGCCCCTGGCGAGAGGCGTCGCGGTTGATCTTTCGCCGGCGGCGCTGGAGGTTGCGCAGCGCAACGCAGCGCGGCACGCCGTCAGCGATCGCGTGGAGTTTGTCTTGTCCGACTGCTTCGAGGCGCTCGATGCGCTCGGATCTTTCGATCTGATCGTTTCAAACCCGCCATACGTTGCAGATGGAGCGCTTGACGGTTTGCAGAGAGAGGTGCGCGATTTCGAACCTCGAATGGCGCTTGAGGCAGGCGCCGACGGCCTCTCGATTATTCGTCGTCTGGTGACAGGCGCCGAAAAGTTTCTCAAGCCCGGCGGCCATCTGCTTTTTGAGATTGGCTACGATCAGCATGAGGCTGTGGACCAACTAACTGAACGGCGTGTTTGGAAGCTTCTGGACATTCACCAGGATCTGCAGGGGATTCCCCGCACGGTAGCACTCCAGAAACTTGATTAGCCTCGAACTGCGCGGCCGGCGATCTAGAGTCGGACAGGGAAATAGATTTTAGAATGTATTTCAAAATATCTGACTGGGGTGCTAACGGCTCTGCACAAAACACTTCAACAATGAAACAACTCAACCAGTCGGCGAAGCCGACGACATGA
>JALZOO010000124.1 GCA_030913905.1 Acidobacteriota bacterium | reverse complement strand
CGCCAGTAAAACGCGTTGTCGGGTTTGGCTCAGAGCACTCAGATCTGGGAGCCGTCTTTGAGGATGTTACGGTTGCTACCGGCAACATCGTGACACCGGATCCAATGCCCGAAGAGAACGCTTTTGTTCGTTCCGACCATTATGCATTCGTGAAAAAGGGTGTACCGGCGTTGATGTTGCTTGGGGGTCCGGCTGGTGACGTGTCGGTTTGGATCCCGCGCGCGAGAAAATGGCTGGAGACCGACTACCATTCGCCGAGCGATACGATCAAGCCTGACTGGGAGTGGACTGGCCCGCAGACGCTGGCGCAGGTTGGCATGATCATTGGGCTGCGCGTTGCGAACGCCCCGGCGATGCCGGTCTGGAACGCGTCGTCCCCTTTCAACAAACAGCGAGGGGCAGCGAAGCCGGCAAATTAGTACAAGCGTCGCGCACGAGAGCATCGTTACCACTGAATGTCAGAACCGGGAGCGGTTCTATGAAAGGGCTGTCAAGAAAAAAGTTTCACCTAAGCCGCCGAAAGTTCTCGACAGCTAGCCACTCAACACACGCGAAGAAGCTCAATGCTCATTACTACGCCTCTTGTTGACCGTTTCTTACAAGCTTTGTTTGAGCCCGATTTGAATAGCCGTTGCCGTGGTCAGTTCTGAAGACTGCCAACCATGGTTCTATTTGTGACTCCAGCCCCTGGCGCTGGGCCGATGACTATTTCTGGTTATGCGTGGGGGCATATAGTAGCGACTGGTCCTCAGCAGACTGCCGGGACATCCGCTCCCTTGATACTCACCCACGACCCCTGCATCTGGCACACAAAGTCTAAACGCTTCAGCAAGCGGCGCGCGACACCCATCAAACTCACCTCGAGAGCTTTGTAAGTGCTTTCTTAAGCCGCCTGCTGTTTCATCCTTTCGGGATTGAACGGTTCGCCGCGTTTCCACACCGCTAAAGTGGTCGCCGCCAACTGTCGCGCTACAGTCAGGCGCGCCAAACTCGGCACCATCCCCTGCGTCACTCGCAGCTGATAGGCTGCTTGGAACGGACCACCATGGCAGGCACCGTTGGCTGCGTTCTTGAAGACTCGCTTCAACACGTGGTTATGATTACGATTCAAGCCCCGCGTTGCCACCGGTCGCCTACTGCGACGTAACACACCGTTCACTACTTCGTGGTCGGCAGTCGTCCGCGTGACTACCGCCAGCCCGATATAGGTCCAGAATTGTCGCTTGCTACGAAAGCGGTGCGGAGTGCCAACGATTGCCAGCAACTGCGCCACGCTCACCGAACCAAACTGCGGCACACTCAGCAGCCAGAGATAGGCCGTCTGGCGCCGCGCTTCCTTCACCATCAGCCGTTTCGCTTCATGTCGCAGCGGCTTCAGCGCGGCCAACTGCTGATACAGGAAGCTCGCCCGCTGTTTAGCCCCTCGCTCCGTTAACTTCTCGAGCCATTGCTCCCGTCGATCCTGACGATAGATATCATGACCCGCGCAGCCGATTGCTCGACCGCGATAGATAGCCTTAAGGCGATTCATCACTCGGGTTGTGTCGCTCACCAGGCAGTCGTAGCTACGCACCAACTCCTTCAACGCCCGCACTCCATTGTCGCCATGATAGACCGCCTTCAGGGCTCCATTGCGTAACAACTCCGCCAGTTTCTGCGCATCCACCCGATCGTTCTTGTTACCGCTTTGCAGCAGTTTGTTGTGCCGCGGATCACAAACCACCACTTCCGTGACCAAGGGTCGCACTACCTCATGCAGCCACTGCGCCTGCGTCCCCTCTTCAAACGTCACATACACTTTCCCGCGCAGCTGTTTGAGAAACCCGCGCACCCGCTCTGCTCCTGTCTCAATCACTAATTGCATCACTATCTTGCCGGCTCCATTCAATACCACGATCACAATGCTTGCTCGATGCACGTCCATTCCCACATAATACGTTTTCATAGGGCTCTCCTTCGGTAGCAAACTTGAAGTCGTAGAACAACTCCAAGCTATCACCGCTGGGGCGCCCTTTCATATATAGAGTAGCGACCGGGTTGTTGTATGGTTCTGACGCCACGATTATCGGTTGTCACTGGAGACCCAGTCGCTACCGCTCCCGGTTCTGACATTGAGTGCCATTAGGGTGACACTTGAGACCTGACACTTGAGACCTGAGACTTG
>JALZOO010000104.1 GCA_030913905.1 Acidobacteriota bacterium | reverse complement strand
GATGCGTGCACGAACTGCCATTCGTTCAACGCGAACATGGAATCAAACTGTTCCGGTTGCCACACTGCGGAAGCATTCGTCGCGACTGTGATTGAACCGCATGTGACCGCTGGAATCGGCTGCGTCTCCTGTCACGCCGAACATCGGGGACGCGACTTCGCTCCAGGGAAAACGGCACTCGCTACGTGCACCACCTGCCATAGCGACGCGAACCACGAGCTATACAATGGTCGCCGCGTCTCGACGCCTCATGGAGGAACGCTTGGTTATCCGGTCGTCAATA
This sequence comes from Acidobacteriota bacterium, assembly GCA_030913905.1. Lineage (GTDB taxonomy): Bacteria > Acidobacteriota > Blastocatellia > Pyrinomonadales > Pyrinomonadaceae > PSRF01. The sequence continues at coordinate 2,686 of JALZOO010000104.1, read as the reverse complement.
CAAAATGGAAATGGAAGGGATTGACTGACAGCGAGTGGGAACTGAAACAGATCGGCATCGCGCGAGTTGAGGGAGAGTCTGACGACACGTGGCGAAGCAAGCAATTCCATGCGCTCCACGTTCAGCGCGTGCGCAGCGTGCCTAATTCTGCGGGCAATGCGGAGGGCGAGTTATCCTGCTCGAGCTGCCACAAGAGCTTTAATCCAATTGATCGTGAGACTCCGCGAACAACCTGCGGCGCATGTCATAACGGAAGCGTTGATCCCATAACAAAACGCGTCGCCATCAGACAGGACCAACCCAACTGCGTTTCCTGTCACGTGCAACACGTCAAAGACAAGCGCCACTGGAATGCGGCACTAATGGCAGCGACGAAGTAGGGATTAGGTAACGAAGATCCATCTCCCTCTCCCTTTGGGAGAAAACGCTGCTAAATGGAGTGATAAACCGCGTTCGACCGAGCTTGGGAATCATCAACAAACGGTCCACTAAATTACACTATAAGGACACGAAAATAATTTCGTGAAAGTTAGTGTATTTCGTGGATCGTATTCACTTTTGATTTTACCGTTATTAACCAGCTGGCTTGTGGCACGGCAGGCAATCGGCCGAGCCCGCCAGTTTCCCTTTGAGCGCAGGCCGCGCGGCGATCGCTTTGTCATGACAGATGTTGCAGTTGGTGTGGTAAGCGACTTCGTTTGTAAGTTTGGTGGGGGCAGTTTTGCCCGCGTACGTGACCGTGGGAAGGGTGGCGCTGTCGTCGCCGGCTTGCAGGTGACAACTCCGGCATGACTTAACCGGCTTAGCGTCAGCAGCAGCGAGAACGGCCGCTGTCAAAACAACATCGCGCTCGCCTGTTTTCAGCGGCGGCTTCAAGGCTGGGGCCGGCTGATCTGTGTGATGACACTCAACACAAGTGATCACGCTCTTGCCGTCGATGCTGTAGTTCTTCAGAGAATGGGTCTCATGATTGAAAGGCGCCTCACCGTATTTATCCGACTGGCTGTCCTTTCCCAACATGACTTCCTTCGGCTGGATCTTACTTTCTTTGGGGATATCCTGCGAAGCGGTAGCTGCCAGGTTGTCGCCATAAATAACCAACACGACACATCCGAGCGCCAGGATCAGAATCAGGAGTTTCTTCATTCACTTACCTCAGTCGAAGTTTTTTGGGTAGTGCAGTTTGACATGCGCTGGGGAGGGAACCAATTGCGCAACAATCTTAGGTACCGGTCTGAAAGCTGTCAAACTGTTTGTCGGTCAACCAGCCGCGAAGCGGCGGCAGTTAGTAGCCCCGGCCGTGAGGCCGGGGTAGAGATCTCGATCGAAAGTAAGAAGCGCCGGAGGTGCGACACACACTGTCGGCCCTTCGGGCCTCTTCGATTTACCATTTACGTGATCCACGCCCTTACGGGCGTGGCTATTGGATGTCGGCCCTGCGGGCCTTCTGATCAACTACAGCGGCATGCGGAAACTGGCAGCGGTGTGACAGCGGCGGCAGTCTTTGAATGCCAGGTCGCCGCCGAATGAACGTTTGCCGTTGTGGCAGGTAAGACAAGCCATGCTGCGCGCTGCTGGGAAATGTTCGGCGGTTGCCGGCGAACTCACCTGCCGCGACTGCGGCAATCCTGCCGACACCCGATGACAATCAAGGCAGTCGAGACGTTGCGCACGGCCATGCTTCGCGTGACTGAAGGCAAAGCGAAATGCGCGAGCATTGATCGGCGTTCGCGAATATGGCCTCTGCTCATGGCAAACTCCGCATGAACCAATCTCACGCCCGGCTGAAGACTTACTGCTCGGCGTGTGACACGTGTAGCACTGGACATGCGCCGCCAGACTGACCGGAATACTAAGTGCCGCCGCTCGCCCGCCGGTCCGGCCGTGGCAAGCTGCGCAACCGCTTTGCGGACGCGCCCCACCAGTCATGTGCTGAGCATGATCGAATTTCACGTTAAAGCTTTCGTTGAATCGCGCCGGAAAATTCTTCAGCGGCGGGTTTGAGCTATTAACGTCCACATGGCAGATGACGCACATCGGAACGTTGGGAGTGACAAACTGCGCCAGGTGACAATTGGTGCAGGCTTTATGTCCGGGAAACCTCGGCGTCGCGGCGTTGTCGGCACGAATGTGACAACTGGTGCAGGGCAGCGACATGTGGCGCTGGCTGGTGTGCTTGAAAGTTGAGTAGTCAAGATTAGCACCCTGAGTCATGCCGACAGAGACGAATTTCGGTTGAGCGTCGCTCTCTGAGTTAAGCACTGCTTTCGAAAGAGTGACCACAGAGACACAGAGGACGCACAGAGTTAGGAATCGACGCCACGTTTTTGCGCTGATGCCTGTTGCCCGCATTTTTCGAGTAAACCGGTTCATCTTGGATCGCTGCGCTTAAGAGGTGGCCGTTCCGCGATCGAATAGTGGCTGCGCGGTGGATCGAGTTGTCCGACGTCGGACGTATGACAATAGACACAAACAAACTTTGGGTTTTTGTCGATTGCATCAAGTTCATTGCTTAGATCAAGACGCAGTCCTGCTCTGTTGTGACATTCCGTGCAGGATGTGATGGGCACGTCTGGTTTTAAACCGCGCAGCGTGGCCGCCCTGGTGATGTTTATGTGACAGGTCGTGCATTCGGCGACGTGGGTCTTGCGCTCGCCCCCACCTTCGTGACGAAACTTCATGGAGA
>JALZOO010000093.1 GCA_030913905.1 Acidobacteriota bacterium | reverse complement strand
GATGAAGGATGAGGGATGAAGGATGAAAGCACTAGCTTTCGTTGCGTTTTCATCCCTCCTCCTTCATCCTTCATCCTTTGTAGGGCGGCGTAGCCAAGTGGTAAGGCAGAGGTCTGCAAAACCTTTATTCATCGGTTCGATTCCGATCGCCGCCTCCAACAACCTCTCCGACCGCCACCTCCGCCAACCTCAACGTCGCTACGGCTGCGGAAATCGCCATCGGCGTGGGAGTCATACTCATACCCATAATGGTCGTTCTTTTCCTTGTCTCAAAGAGTTAGAAGCTCCACTGGTGATTAACCTTTATTGGCGATCACTTTTGTGCTGACACGCACGCCCGCTGTTAGAGAGCAGGCCTATATTGTGTTGAGATGCTCGCGCTGAATTAGGTTGCGGGGAAGGATTCCCGAACTAGTGGGAGGCAGACCGGCGACCAAGGGTTGTTCCGCGCATGGATTGGTGATGTTGATTGCTGGGAGGGGTCACATCGAGGTTGTTCGCTTCTGCCATCAACATGGTTGAAATAGTACGCTGATGTCGCGCCTCGTCGCGCACTCGTTCGGCCTCTGATTCATTGCCCTGTTTCAGCAGGTCAAAAGCGACATCCAGCATTCGTGTAGAACTCTCCAGGGCCTGAAGTGCCTGTTTTCGAAGCTGCATTCCGTCTCGACTTCCCACTTGTTAGCCTCCGCACGTTTCAATTTCGAACAAATAACTTCACTTATCTTGATCTCGTGCAAAGGCCATTCCTATTTTCGATTTGCAACAACTTCGACACTAAGAGACAACTCACCTGGCTCTCCCATAATCGACTGTCTCGCCAAAAGTGGGGCAAGGACCGCTTCGCGCGCACCGAATCGCAAAGGGATCCTCGAAATACGAGAGGGGACCACACGGTCCCCTCTCAGTTCTAGCTTTCGAAACGTCGCGCGATGACTATAGGATCATCGCAGGACTGTATCTATTAAGCGTTGGTAACAACGGTGACGTGTTTCTCAACCATCTTCGCGATCGAGTCTTTGCTGGTTGCTCCAACTACCCGCTCTACCTCTTTGCCTTCGCTGAAAAGAATTAACGTCGGAATTCCCTTGATGCCATAGCGTTGTGCAGTGGCTGTATTGTCATCGACATTTAACTTGACGACCCCGGCAGTCTCCACAAACTGCTCGGCAATCGCATCTATCGTCGGCGCCAGCATGCGACAGGGCGCGCACCACTCAGCCCAAAAATCTACTAACACTGGTTTGCCTGCCTGCAACACGTCCTTTTCAAAAGAACTGTCGGTTACATTGGTCACTCTATCACTCATTGATTATTCCTTTTTCCTTGTCCTTTTCCTTTGGGGACAGACTCGAAAGCCTGTCCCGTTAATTTATTGTCGTTGCCCTTCGATGAAGCTCTTCAGCACGCGTGCACGAGACGGGTGGCGAAGTTTCCGCAGCGCCTTCGCCTCGATTTGTCGAATGCGTTCGCGGGTCACATTGAAGTCCTGACCGACTTCTTCGAGCGTACGCTCGTGGCCCTCACGATCCAGGCCAAATCGCATCCTGATCACGCGCTCCTCGCGTGGGCTCAGGGTCTGCAAAACGTCGCCGGTAATCTCGCGAAGGTTTGAAGTAATAACTCTCTCCGCGGGACTGGTGCTCGACTTGTCTTCGATCAGATCGCCGAGCTGTGAATCGCCGCTTTCACCAATGGGCGTCTCGAGCGAGACGGGCTGCTGCACAAGTTTGCGCGCCTTGCTGACCTTCTCGACAGACATGCCCATTTTCTTGGCAATTTCTTCTGTCGTTGGTTCGCGTCCCAGTTCACGCACCAGCTCGCGCGACGTGTTTCTGAGTTTGTTAATTACTTCGATCATGTGAACCGGGATTCTGATCGTGCGCGCCTGGTCGGCGATCGCTCTGGTAATGGCCTGGCGAATCCACCAGGTGGCGTAGGTCGAAAACTTATAGCCACGGCGCCACTCAAACTTGTCCACGCCCTTCATGAGCCCGAGGTTGCCTTCTTGAATCAGATCGAGAAATTGCAAGCCACGATTCTGATACTTCTTTGCAATAGAAACCACCAAACGCAAGTTCGCTTCGGTCAGCTCGTGTTTGGCCTGCGCTGCCTGCGCCTCACCAGTCACAATCATCTGGTGGGAACGTTTGATTTCGAGCGGTGACACGTGGTGTTCGGCCTCGATCTCTTTCAATCTGCGCTTGGCGGCGGCGATGTGCTTCTTAAACTCCTTCGACTCCTCCGCCTTAATGCGTTTCTTTGTGAGCTTAGCAGTGTAGGTTTCAATGTCGCGTTCGAGCCCGCGCGTTTCCTTGTGGAGGTTGGCAATAGCGCTTATCAAACGCTGGCGCATAGCTTCCTTAAGATGCAGGCCGGCGATTTCCTGCACAATTTCCAGTCGCGTGCGCGCAACTTTACGACGCAAGCGCACCAACTTTTTCGAACTCTTGCCGCGGCGGATCTTTTGCTCGGCTCTCATCTGCGCGAGTTCTTTAACCCCACGTTTGTAGAGTCTGCGAATGTTTGAAATACCCTCGATCGTCCAGGCTAGATACTCTTCCGTCTTGTCCTCGTGCTCTTCCGTCTCCGTTTGATCTGAAAACGTGACTACATCTCTAATTCCAATTTTGCCCGCTTCGAGGTCGGTTCCAATCGTCAACAGCTCCGCAACGGCCACAGGCGATCGGGTAATTCCCTTCTGTGCGCGTTTCTGTCCCCACT
>JALZOO010000041.1 GCA_030913905.1 Acidobacteriota bacterium | reverse complement strand
ACCGCAAGGCGTGCATGGCTTTTAGGTGCGCTGCGAGAAATACCCGGTGTAACTTGCAATGAGCCTGAAGGGGCGTTCTATGCTTTCCCCAGCGTGCGGGCCTCTTTAGGAGGCAAGATTGGTACTTCGGCAGAATTCGCCCAGCGTCTGTTAGAAGACGAACAAACGGTAGTCACCGATGGCGCGGCTTTCGGTGCCCCTGGTTACATTCGTATTTCTTATGCAACGTCGATGGAACAGTTGAGAGAAGGTGTCGCGCGTATCAAGCGCTTCATCGAGCGCAACGCGTGAATAACCGGATTTGTTAGTTGCGGACAAAACCAAAAGGCGCCGACTGAGCGATCGGCGCCTTTCGTGTTTCAGTTAGGTTGCTCTTAGTACAGGTTGAAGTTGTATTCCAACTGGATGTACATCGAAACCTGCCGTCCATCCTTGGTTGCAGGCACGAACTTAATCTGCCGTGCAGCAGCTATTGCTCGCTCCGTCAATCCGAAAGGAAGTCCGGAAACGGCACGGATGTTAGTCACCTGTCCGCCCGAAGTGAACACAGCGCGAAGGACGACAGTTCCAGTAACCTGGTTCTTTCGAGCGTCCTCGGTGTATTGCGGCTCCGGCTTAGAGAGCACCCGGGCTTTCGAGTTGACGTCTTTACCACTGAAAACTTTGTTGTAGTCAGTACCGCCACCGCCGCCACCCGGTCCTCCACCGCCTTCGCGATAGTCGCCGCCGCCAATATTACCGCCGCGGCCTGGGCCAATGCCGCCGCCCTCACCCGGGCCGATGCCTCCACCTCTACCTGTACCGATACCTTGGCCGGTACCGGGACCGGACGAAGGATCGGTGCTCTTGGATTTGAAATCACCGTACGGAAGTACGCGGGCATCCGGCGGAACCAACATCGGATCCGCTACCACTGTAGCAGCCACCGGCAACGAAGGGTTCTTGATCGTTGGAGGTTTTGGATCCGGAGCCACTACTTGCGGAACAGTTAGCGATGCCTGCGGAGTCTTACCAAACGAGGCTGGCTTTGGATCCTCACGGCCGCCGCCGCCACCGCCACCTGGTTTCTCCTGCTTCGGTTTGCTGCCACCGCCATCACCCTTGTTGAGCCCTGCCGTGCCTTCGTCAGGAGTAGGTTGCTCAGTAGGAATATCCAGGAAGTTCTCCACCACCAACTGTTCCTGGGCCTGGGCCTCTGCGTCTCTGGCCATCTGAACCCGGTCTATCCACATAACAGCGAAGATCGCCGTCACCATTATTGCCAACGCCGCCAGCACGCCGGTCGCCACGTTTGGTTGCGACAGGACACGCCAACCAGCCTGGCCGTAGCCAACAATCATTCGCTTGGTGAAACCAAAGGGATCTCGCTTAAACTCGGGCCACGTCAGTTCTGACTCGTGAGCGACTTCCTTCAAGACGTCACTCAAGCGCGACATCAAACCAGCGTCGTCCATGAATGTCAGATGATATTCACCACGCGGAATAAAACCCGGCACACCTGCCGCGGCCATCACCGGTGCGCTCATCACGGGCTCAGTGAAACTTGCCGGGCTGACAACTTTCTCTTCCGGCACCGCGACGGGCGAGTTCAAGGGGGTACCGTCCACGGGACAAAAACTGAACTTGTCCGCGAATTCTTCCCTGCATGTGGAACAAAACTTCATTGCAACTACCTCATTTTGGCTTTGGGGGAACGGTGTGGACCGTGCCGCAGCATCCGCGCTTTCAAACGCTCTATGATAACTGTTTGCGACTCGTTGATCGAGAGTTTTTGAAGGCTTCGGTGCTACCCACCGCTCGAGCAAGCCCTTAAGCTCATCCTCAGAAACAAACTGCTGTCCCGGATCTTCCGGCTTAATGTTGCTGCTCATTTCAAGCCTTCTCCAAAGTAACAATTTCCCGACTGCTATTCAAATATGCCTGTAGAGAGGTTCTTAGTCTCTCTCGCGCCCGGTGGAGCCGAGCTTTTACTGCCCCAACATCCGCACCAACCATGCTGGCAATCTCGCTCAGCGGTAGTCCTTCATACTCGAACAGAACCAGGGCTTCCCGTTGCAGCGGCGGCAGATTCGAGACGGCTTCCTTAACAATAAAAGCCAGCTCATCGTCTAGTAGTCCCGTGAGCGGTTGTTTCGAGACTGCAACGTATTCGTCTTCACCGAACTCGTCGAGCGCGAATTCTCGCCCAAGTTTCCTCAACTGCTTCAGCCAAAGATTGCGTGCCGCCGAAATCAGATAGGTTCTAAGCGCCGCGCGATTTGGCCTGAAGTTCCCAGGACTCGTTATCAAACTCAAGAAGCAATCGTGAGTAATGTCTTCGGCCGTTTCGACTCTTCCTGAAAGTCGATAAGCAAAGCAAAAAACTGCATCGCGATGCCGTTCGTAAACCTGAAGGAAAGCCGTTGGGTCACCAGCTACCGCCCTTTGGAGCAAAAGTTCATCTGTGGTTCTCTCTGGCAAGCGGCACTCGATTCCAGAAATCGCTTCCTACTATTATTACCGGTCAACCGGCTAAAGGATACGCCGTTTCGTCAAAGTTTTTGCTTCCACCGGGCTGATTCGAAGACCGACTCGAACCCTTTACCGGGAAATGGTTGCGACTCCTGACGGCCGGAGTGTGGCGAATATCAGTCAAACCGTGGCCTTGGATGCATTTAGAGGACAAACGGTTGACGGGCAAATACCACACATCTAAGATGTTTTTCTCCCCCACTCCAGGTTTCAAAGTCATATTTTGTGGTTTGGGCGCTCTCGGTACAGCTATGAACCTCTCGGTAATTAGGAATTTCCTAGCAAAATGCGTCTTGCCGGTTTGCTTGCTCGGCTTACTGCAGTCCTCCGTTTGGGCGCATCCGTCTACCGAACCACAAGGCACCCGCCTCCTCAATGGGCTTCGTGTAAGGTTGATGCCGCGGCCAGATGACCAGAATGTCC
>JALZOO010000023.1 GCA_030913905.1 Acidobacteriota bacterium | reverse complement strand
CTCCATAAGGATCGAGGACGGTCCCCGCATCCAGAACGATAGGATTAGTCACGGCATTAAAGGCCGCTCCTGGATTTGCTCGGCAACCTGCCGGCTTGCTCACATCCGCCGTTCCCGGCGTATACGTGAAACCAATAAGATTATTCGCCGCATCGAGTGCGGAGGTAATGTTGCCGATGAAGTAGGTCTGGCCAAACAGGGAGATCGACTCTGGTGAGACCACCGCAGCGTCTTCCACAATCCTCTTCAAACGCCGATCCTGGTAACGAACCGACATGACGAAATTCTTAGGCAACTGCTGTTCGAATCCGATTACGTGCTCCTGCGCAAAGCCGAGCTTCGTGCCGGGCAGGATCGGATTGTGTGGGCTGGCGACTTGAATCGACAGCGCATTGGCAACGCCATTCGCAGCGCCGCTCAGCAAGCTCGCTGAGGACACTACCGGGTTTACTGTGCCGAATGAGTTGATAAGCGCAACGCGTTGACCTGCGAATGGGCCGGTGGTAGGAACGCTGAACTCAGGCGCGAAGCGACCACCGATAAAGCCTTGTTCAGCTGAAAGCGAGCGCTCGGCCAGATCCAGCGGAAGGTACTCAAAGAAGCGTCCGAAGTTATAAAACAGCTTCGTATTGCCTGTGCCCGTTGGATCGACAGTGACGCCAAGACGCGGCGCCCATTGACCGGTGAAGCTGTAAGCTACGCGCTCTCCGTTAACGGGGTTGCCGACGATGCGTTCCTGCTCACCGCGAAGACCCAGGATTGCCGTAACGTATTTGTTTATACGCCAGGTGTCTTGCGCGTAGTAGGCATGATAGTTGTTGTAAGTGTCGAATACCGGATTACCGAACTCGCCACGATTCTGCTGCAGCGAAACTCTTCTCCAGCCGGCGCCAAAGCCAATGTCGGTTGGGTCCCCAGCAATGAGCATTAGCGGGCAAAGAGTGCAGGAAGAACCCTGCAAACGCAGATACCACTGGGCATTCAATGGCTGTCCAATGGCGCTCGCCGCACCGCCGGCTAAAGCGGTAAGTGGAGTGCCGTCGGCGTTAGCAGCCGGAACTGTATAGTGCGGACCGCTGCGATCGCGGATTCCGGAATACAGCCCGCGCTGGAACTGATAACCAACGCCCAGATTATGCGAACCCCAGAGACTGACGCCCTTGGAAAGGTCCCAGGTCGTACGATAGGTTGTCCCCTGTGTAGGCTCGACGAATCCACGACCAATTGCGCCAAACGCCTGGCGTTGAGTTGGAAACGTAGTTTGGGTGCGATCGATGATGTAGTTGAAATTATCGAAACCAGTCTCATCGAAGTGGTTCTTGCCCTGGCTGAACGAACCGATCAAAGTGTAAGGCGAAGCACCGCCACCGAGTGACCCGTTGTAGCGTACGGACATGTTACGTGTTCCGTAATCAAGCGCACTCATAGCAGTGGTGTTGTCGGTGTTGAGAATGAAGAACGAAGACTTATTGGTCTTCGAAGGATCTCCGAACAGCGAAAAGTTGAGCGAGTGGTTCTGGTTAATGTTCCAATCAACTTTTGCCGCATAGTTATAAGTACGCGTGCGAGCAGCATGTTCGCCAAGCTGACTGAACAATCCGGAGTTGCTTGCACCCAACAGCAGGTTGCGCGTGATGGTCGGATTAAACGAACCGAAGAAAAAGAGCTTGTCCTTTACAATCGGCCCGCCAGCGTCCACGCCCACATCGTAGTTCTCGACATGAAGAATTTTTCCAGCCTGCGCAATCGTGACATCATCTGCTTGCGCGCGGGTGGCCTCAAACGCTTTCGGACGCGCGTAACCATAAAAGGCGCCGTGAAAGTCGTTCGTGCCAGACTTGGTGATGATGTTGATGATCCCACCAGTTGACTGGCCGAACTGAGGTTCAAAGCCACCGGTCTTCACCTGCACTTCTTTGATGAACGAGGTGTTGATGCCGGTGCCGAGCGAGCCATACGAACGGGAGAACGTACCGAGTCCGCCAAAAGCCGAGTCGGTAATGTTGACGCCGTCAGCGATGTAGAGATTATCCAATGCCGAACCGCCGGCGATGGAGGGGTTGGCCTGACCGCCACCAAGACTGTCGGTGGTGCCGGGAGAGATATAGAACAAGCTGGTGACGCTGCGCGCAACCGGGATGTTCTGATAAAGCTGGTCGTTCAAGTTCGCATTGACGGCTGAACTCTGCTGATCGATACCGCCGGTGTCAGTAACCGTGACGACCTCAGAAATGGCGCCTGCTTCCAACTTGGGGTTGATCGCGGCTTCCTTACCTACGTAAACGATCACGCCCTGGGAAACCGACTTCTTAAAGCCGGCCTGTTCCACCGTGACCGTGTAGGTGCCGGGGAGCAGGTTGTCTACCTTGTAGACACCTTCATCATTGGTTTGGGTGGTGGTCGCAGCTTGCTGACCTTCGACTGTCACCTTGGCATTTGGCAAAATGCCGCCGTTGGTATCAGTTACAGTGCCCCCAATGCTGCCTTTCGTCTGTAGATCCTGCGCAAACACTGCCGTGCCGGCAAGTGCGATGCACAGGATCACAAACAACCTTAAAACATTCTTCATTGTTTGCTGTCCTTTCTTGATGGTATAAAAATCTCTGTTGGGTCTATGCGTGGTCGGCTCTGGGGATCATCCGTTCCGAAACTGAAACAACAACTGCTGAGTCCACACATTTGTCGATTGGGAAAGCGCAATCGTTATTCCCAACTCTTACCGGTCGGCTGAACTGCGGGGTCTTCAGGAG
>JALZOO010000015.1 GCA_030913905.1 Acidobacteriota bacterium | reverse complement strand
GGATTCACCTCCGTCCAGGAAATCGTTGGTAAGAGTCTCGGCTACTTTTCCACGCACATGGAGCTGGTGCAAAAGATGAAGGCCGCGAAACGCGCAAAGGCCGGCGAAGCCAGCCGCGATAATGAGTGGGCGCAAAAAGATATTACTGAGAAGACCGCCGAACTCACGTCAAACTAAACCGCGGTAGCTAGGATTCCATTAACCCCGTGGAACGCTTAAATCTCACCGCCCCGCCGGCATCTTATTCATCGTCGAGCCGCGGCAACTATTTTCCTACACAAAAGCGCGCGCAGCTTCTGACGGCCCTGCTGATCGTTAATGCGGGTATGAGTTTACTATCTGCGTTTGCTTCCGCCCTTGGTTTGTTTTTTCCGGAGGCGGAGGAGGCGGATACCGGTGAACCTATTGTGCTTGTAGTAGCCTTGCTTCAAGTTGGTGTGGCCGTAGTCCAGTTCCTCGTATATGTAGTGACCGCAGTCGTTTTCCTTATGTGGTTCTATAGATCCTACGAGAACCTGCCGAGCTTCGGCATCGCGAAACGCGAAATCAAATACTCTTCAGGATGGGCGGTGGGTAGCTTCTTTGTTCCATTGATTTCACTGGTCGTGCCATATCGCGCAATGAAGGAGCTGTGGAATAAGAGCGTCCCCCATACGAGTCGGATGTTTGGCGACCTGAGTCCGCCTGGTTTCTTTCCGCTTTGGTGGGGTGTGTGGTTGATTTCTAGCTTCGCTAACCAACTCCATCTTCGACTGGAATTTCAGGGGAAAATTGATCCGCATACGTCGTACAGCTTCGCTATCGTGATTGGATTTATTGATATTCTCTCGGCCGTTCTGGCCTTGATGGTGGTTAGAGAAATCGAAAAACAACAAACGGAAAGCAGCAAGCTAATTCCGCCGGATCACATGACTGCCCCACCCGTGCCGCCCACATTCGAGTCGCCTTTATCTTCCCCACCGGCATAGCTGTTTCGAGTCCAAACTCAGAAAAAGCAGGCATTGTTGTGTTAAGCCACGTTACATCCAGGATGTTGACAGTTTCGCTAAACCACACTATTGTTCCCGCCGCTAACAGGGATCCGAAGGAGTTTAAAGTGAACCGGACCGCCCTACGACGTCAATGAGCAGTTAAACTTCAACTGGAGGCAGGAAAACATGGCGATACTTGCAATGTTAATTGGCTTGGCGAGTTTTATCTGTTTCATCATAGTTCTGATCAAACAGTTTCAGAACGGCGGGGTGGTTCACGGGATTATCGGGATTATCACCTGCGGCATCTGGACGTTCATCTGGGGCTGGATGAATGCAAGTAATTTGAACATCAGGAACATAATGATGGCCTGGACTGTCTTGATTCTACTCGGACTAGTTATTAACTTCGCCTTCGGGGTTAGCATGGTTCCCTACTACGGGACACCGCCGGCGACAGTTCCTTAGTACCTGCAAAAACTTTAACGTAAACGGCGGCGGGAGCTTGAAAGGCACCGCCGCCGCAACTTTTATTCCCCGCCCATTATTCGAATTCCGCAACCACCGGTGCATGATCTGAGGGCCGCTCCCACGTGCGCGGTTCGATGTCAATCCAGGTGTTCCTGCTTCGGCCAACCAATCGCTTGGTCGCCCAGATATGATCGATGCGCAAGCCCATGTTGCGGCGAAAGGCCCCCGCCCGGTAGTCCCACCAGGAGAACTGTCCTCCGTGTTCATGGTGTAGCCGAAAGGAATCGGTAAATCCCCAACGTTTTATTTCGTCGAGGGCTGTGCGCTCAGCCTGGCTGCACATAATTCTTTCCTGCCAGAGTTTTGGATTGTGCACGTCCCGGTCCTCCGGAGCCACGTTGAAATCTCCGCAAAGTATAACCAGCGAATTCAGCTGATAGTGGTTGTCGAAGAACTGCCTGAGCCGCTTCATCCAATCAAGCTTGAACTCAAACTTTTCCGAGCCTACCGCCTGGCCGTTGGGAATGTAGACATTCACGACACGGATACCGTCAACCGTCGCTGCGAGCAGCCGCGCATGCGCTCCTTCTTCGTCTTCGTAATAACCGCGCTGCACTTCCGCGCATTCCTGTCGAGTGAGGATCGCCACGCCGTTGTAGCTCTGCTGTCCAAATACGCTGGCGCAATAACCAATGCGTTGAAACTCCTCAAACGGGAATTTGTCGTCGGTGCACTTAGTCTCTTGTACGCAGAGCACGTCTGGCTCGTTGGCAGCAAGCCAGCGCGTCACATGCGGCAAACGCGCAATGATTGAGTTAACGTTCCAGGTAGCGATCTTCATTTGTATCCGTCGAGGTAAACGTTTGTGAGCAAGAGATCGACTTAAGCCAGCGTTGCACAAGTGTTCAATCAGTCCGCGCAAGCGGACGAATGAAAGTAGCCCACCGATTTATCGGTGGGAGGTGTGGCACGAATCACACTTCAAGTCCGTAAAACGGACGACTGATCTCCGCCCCTTACGTTCAGCCGTCCGCTTTGCGGACTAAGGTTCGTATTCATCACTGATCCCAGCAGTAAACTGCTGGGCTACTATCAATCGTCCGCTTCGCGGACTGGTTGACACCTTCTTGTGCAACGCCACTCAGGACCCCACCAGCTTTTCATTCCTCAAACCGTCACGAGTTGTCTTTGAACAGCAATCTAATCGTAACATCAAAATTTCCCCCGACGATGTATAGTCCTATGCTGGTTTAGGAATTCTTTCCACTCCCCGTTCGCAGCGGCAGCGCGGCGTTGCCAATCCTTCACGCCGTTTCAATTCGTCCCAACAGAATAGAAAGCGAGACGCAGTCATGAGTAGTCCAGCAGTTGCGAGAACAGTAGAACCCGGACGACGTACAAACATACAGAAGGACAATTGGCTCGGCTTCATCGGCGACGTCATGAAGTTTACCGGCGAAGTGAGTTTCAAATCGATGTTGCGGATCGATGGACACTTCTCCGGTCAGGTCACTTCCCCCGACGGCACGCTGATCGTGAGCGACGGCGCTCAACTCACTCACTCCGTCATAAATGTCGCCGTAGCAAAGATAAACGGAACCGTTGAGGGCCAGATCCGAGCCAGCAAGGAAGTTGTCCTTGGACGTTCAGCAAGCGTTACCGGGGACGTCTCGGCGCCTGCCTTGACCGTTGAGGAAGGCGCACTACTTAACGGAACCTGCCGCAGACACTGAATCGTCTTTCTGTCACAAGCTACAGATAAGTGCAGCCAGCAATGCGCCGCGCTTGGGAATGTCGTCGATTACGATGTGCTCGTGGGTCGCGTGGGCACCGTCGCCTTCGATTCCGAGACCGTCAAGGACTGCTGCGCCGGCGGC
>JALZOO010000003.1 GCA_030913905.1 Acidobacteriota bacterium | reverse complement strand
CATTTCACCTTTGCCGATTTGTCCTGAACCTGACAGCCCGACAACCTGGGCCAACCCGCTCAACACTGAGACAAGCACGTTGCCGTTGTTATCAAAGCCGACGTTGTACAGCCCTGGTTGGACCAGGTCGACTGCGCCATACGGAGTTGCGACTTCAAACAAGTCGTCATCATCAAGGTAACCAACATCGAAAAATGCCGACCCCTCGCGCAGTGCGACCTGCGTTCGACCGTCGTATAGGTTGATCACGTCGAGAGCAGTATTTGGCTCCAGGCGCGCAAAATTGCGGCCAGAAAAAGCGAGAGATGTACGCGAGTTGTCGCGCGTGTAAATTCGATCGCCGACAGAAAAAGGTTGGTTCTGGGTTGCTGCGACCCATTGCGCATTGTCGTAGGTATCGTTGCTGACGAGCGCGTCACTGAAGGCCACCTCACCATCCACGCGCTGGATGCGGGCGGCATATGGTAGCGTTTCAGCAGAAGCCGACGGTTCGTGTTTCATCCACCACGCCACGCCTAAGCCGGCGAGTAATGCAATCACCACCCCGACTATCGTCAGATGCGGCCACACTTTTAGGTTCTTCATAAAACTCTCCTCCTCTAATCACCCCAGACAACTGTTCTTAGTCGTCCGGTCTTCACACCTTCTGCTGTCTACGAACTGAAAATTGGCTTGTACACAGGATTATCCGGGGAGACTTGGTGCAAGAGTTGTGCCCGCCAACAGGCGCGGAGACGTTAAACGGCAGATAAAAGGGGTTTGGGCCAGACGACTAGAAAATACTGCTGATACAAAAGAGGTGAAACAGATTAGTTACGCTATTGCAAGAATTCGCTACGTGAAAACGAGGGGCGCGGGGTCCCCGAGACGTACCCATTCAAGCCATTTTTCTTGGCAAGCATACGAGATGGGAGGGTTCTTGTAGCGGAAACTTTAGTTCGCGTAATAGTAGCGCAAACTTTAGTTTGCGTAATATTAGTTTGCGTCGTGCGGACAGCTAATAGACGCAAACTGAAGTTTGCGTTACAAGACGCTACTCCTCAATGCCCGCTGACAGTTCACCGTCCATCTTACGCGCCACTTGCCGTGCGGCCCTGTCTGGAAGAATTCGAATGAGTTTCGTCAAAACCGTGACGGCATCTTCTATCGAATTGATATTGGTGCGATAGAGTTCGGCGTGGCGAGGTCGCGATTCTTCGTCCCACTCTGCCAGGTCGGGCATGCTCGAGATACCCACCAGAGATCGTCTGACTCTAGCCAGGCTGGCGTTGGCGCTCCGCCGGGCTGCCCGCTGCGACCTTTCCAATTTGAGATCTTTGATCAAAGCGGTAATAAAATCTTCACGTTCAGCGTATGCGCCAACGCTGGCAAGTCCGTATAACGTCCCGCCTCCTGCGACCAGATATGCGTTGGACCAACTGGCGTCGCCGATTTTCTGGAGCTCGTCTCTCACGGTATCCACTTGTAAGCGACGGGCTTCAGACAGTTGACTCGCGAGCTTGTCATTCTCCGGACGGCGGCAGTCCACGTAGTAGCTGAAAGCCTGCTTCTGTCCGTAGGTCGAATAATCTCCGGTCTTTTCTCCATAAGCGTTCATGAACTTATTAAGACCGAGCTGCAACACCTGCGGGCATGGCATCTTGAATTCCGGCGGATCCTGCGCGCGCGTGTCGGCGACACCTATAAACAGTAGCGACAGAAAAACAGTTGGCAGAGTTATGATTCGCATCATTCCGCTCATTCGAGGTAAAGAGTTCAACCGCGACCTTTTGCCGGACGCTTACTCTTTAGTCGTGCTTTGAAGGCCGTTTCGCCACCGCTCTCGCCCTTCCGACTACCAGTAGTCATGGCGGCAGTGGAGGGCGAAGTCGTGCGTGGGGTGACGGCATCTCCACCAATATGTTGTTGCGACTTATCAGCGGCCATTTTGTTAGCCCGCTTACGCAGGCCACGCACAGCGGGCGTCTCCTTCATTTCCTTGCGATTTTGATCGCTCGCTCCGCTTGTTCCCATCTGTTGCCCGCGCGGCTTTGCGGGTATACCCACTTTGTGCTGATCCTTCTTAGCTTTCATCTCATCTGCTCCCAGTCCTGTTTGGCTGCCCTGCCTCCTGCTCCTGCTTCCTGCTCTTGCTCCTGCCTCCTGCGCCTGCCTGCTGTTCCTGACTTCTTACTTCCGCCGTTCGAGTGCCCACTTCAAAACCGGCGGCGTCACGAGCGTGGTCACGACCACCATGATTACCACGGCTCCGAAAGTTTCCGAACCAATTACCGGCTTAGCAATTCCATCAACACCTGTCATCATCAGCGACGCGCCGATGCCGACAAATATCAATCCAACTTCGCCTCGCGGAATCATTCCTAATCCTATCGATAGTCGACTGACTCCTCGTTCCAATACTCCCAAAGAGCAAATTTGTTTGCCAATAATCGCTGCCAGCGTAACCGCTAGAGCGAACCAAAGAATCTCTATCCTGGCAAATATCCTCAGATCCACTTTCAAACCCATCAGGACGAAGAACACGGGCACCAGCACTGCGCTCACAGGCTGCAGCAATTCGTTGAGCCCTCTTTCAGTGCGTGCTCGCTTAGGTTTGTAGTGAACTTCATCAAGCACCAATCCAGCAGCGAATGCCCCTACGATCGGCGCCAGGCCCACCGTACCGGCAACCCATGACAGGAACAGACAAAAACAAATTGCCAGCGTCAGCAATACACCTCGCGTCTCCAGGCGACCAGCGCCGCGGAGCAAGTGCGGGACGACAAAATGTCCCACGGCTATCGAGCCCAGCAGGAACGCCAGCGCCTTGCCTGCTATCAGGGCGATTTCAATGATCGAAAGAGTTGTGCCGGCGCTGTTCGCGTTGATCGCGCCCACAACTACAGCGAGGATGATCAACCCAAGCACGTCGTCGATGATCGCAGCGCCAAGAATGACACGAGCTTCCCTGGTCGCGAGCTTACCGAGATCTTTGAAAACTCTTGCTGTGATGCCCACACTAGTCGCGCACAAAGTGGCCCCAATGAAGATGTGAGCCAGGCGTGGTTGATCTGGAATGAAATAGGCAGCGACGGCCCAACCAAGGAAAAACGGAGCAATGACTCCGAGTACCGCAACCAGCAGCGACGACCAGCCCACCTCAATCATCTCTCTCAAATCCGATTCAAGCCCGACTTGAAACAGCAGGATGATGACGCCGATTTCCGCCAGTGCAGCGATTGTGGCATCTGTTTTCAGGGGCTCGGCGATTCCGACGCCAAATAGTACGAGGTTCCCAAGCAGGATGCCGCCCAACAACTCCCCGAGTACCGCCGGTTGCCCAAGTCTTTCAAACAGTTCGCCGCCAAGCTTTGCCACAAGCAGCATCGCTGCCAAGCCCAAGAGGACCATTGGGAGGAGCCCATGCGCGTCACCCAGCGCTGGCGATGCGTCCGGCGCTGCCGACACTGACCGCCACACCAACAAGACCAGGGGAGTGACTAATCCCGCAAGAAGGTATCTTCGCATTGATAGTTAGGGGTTTGATTATGGCATATCTGAAGAATGACGCGCTGGTTAGTAATCCGGCACAACCTTCGATGTTGTTCATTTGTAAGAAATAGCTAAAGCTTGTAGGCTGAACTACTTTCCATCGGTGCCCTGTGTTATATGTTCCAGTCGTTTGCCACTGCCATCCTGCGCAACTATAATGCGCCAAATTTTGGGGGGAGCCTTGTTTGCGGGAGAATAGGGTTCTCCGACGAGCGGCCAAAACTTACTGATGTCAACTCCAATCAACTGGAAACAGGGTGCGCGTGTCGCCACCGTTCGCGGAAGCCGTCCCGAAACGCCTCTGCGCACGCTGGCTTTGAATCTAACTGAGGCTGCACGCTCCGCACTTACCGAGCCGTATCGTCTGACGATAGAGCATCATCAAATCTATCTGCGGCGTTTGCCGCCCGCGCTGGACGGCTTCCGCATTGTTCAGCTTTCCGACATCCATCACAGTCCGTTCACCAGCCGTGAAATAATCGAGCGCGCCGTCAGGACCGCAAGCAGTTTGCAGCCCGACATCATTGCTCTTACTGGTGATTACATTTCCAAAGACCGCCAATATGCTGCGCCTTGTGCCGAACTTCTGGGCCGTCTGCGGGCACGGCATGGCGTCTATGCTGTGCTTGGCAATCACGATCATTGGACAGACGCAGCCTTGATTACAGACCTATTCCGCGCGGAAGGAATGACGGTGTTGGTTAACCAGGGAATGCGGTTCGAGAAGAATGGCGCCGCTTTCTGGCTCGCGGGAGTGGACGACACGATGGTTGGGCTGGAAGATTTGTCGCTCGCGCTTGCCGGTTCACAAACCGATGAGATGAAGTTGTTGTTGGCTCACAACCCCATCGTTCTGCGTCGCGCCGCTCGCGCCGGTGTCGATCTCGTGCTTAGCGGTCACACGCATGGCGGTCAGGTCAGCTTGCGACCGGAGCGCAACGCTTCCGCCAAGTCTCGGCGCCGCGTTGTCAAAGGGCTGGTGCGTGAAGGCGAAACACAGATATACGTAACCCGCGGCTTGGGCACCGTCGTCCTGCCGGTTCGCTTTGGCTGCCCCCCGGAAGTTTCGTTGCTTGAGTTGCGGTGCTCGTAAAGCAAACTGTTGGTTTGCGGATCGTTCGCTGGACGCAACGCTAAGTGTATTCCACCGCCGCAAACTAACAGTTCGCTTTACAGCCAACGATGTCCTCCCGCATTCTTACTGTTCCCAACACACTCACCGTCTTCCGGATGGTGCTGATTCCTGTATTTGTCACGTTACTTTTTTATCAGCGGTTTGTCCTGGCCCTGGGCGTTTTTGTGCTCGCGGGTTTGACTGACGGCCTCGACGGCCTACTCGCCCGGCGGTTTCACCAGCAGTCCCAGCTCGGAACGATTCTGGATCCGATTGCCGACAAACTGATGATTGTGACCTCCTTCGTTGTGCTCTCAATGCGCAGCGTTTTTCCACAGCCCCTGCCGGGTCATCTGCCAATTCCGTTTTGGGTAACGGTCGCGGTGATCAGCCGCGACGTTTTTATCGTCGTGGGCGCCGCGGCCATCAACATCATGACCGGATTTCGGGGTTTTCGCCCTTCCTTACTCGGCAAGTTGAATACGACCGTTCAGATTGTGGCCATTGCGGCCATCATGTTCGCCGCCAGTGTCCCTTACTACACCGGCTACTACCTGCCTGCTGTCTATGCCACGGTCTTCACCTTCGCCGTGCTATCCGGCCTCCACTACATTTTCTACGTTTCGAAGCTCATGAATGAGGACCGTAAAAACAGCCCGTCCGGCGAAAGTTCCGCAGAACGCCCACAAAACCGCACTTAATCGCGTCCGCCCGGCGCTCCCAAAAGTTGACAACGGAACACTCAGGTATTATATTACGTTTCCATTCAACCAGATTTTGGGTGGCAATAGCAGGACTAATTGATAGCTCGTAAACGCCGTGGTTTTGCGGGCTAAATATCGTTTGGAGAACAAAAAGAGATGAGCAAGATTATAGGAATCGACTTGGGAACGACCAACTCGGTGGTGGCAGTAATGGAAGGCGGCGAGCCAACCGTTATAACCAATTCAGAAGGCGGTCGCACCACTCCTTCGGTGGTGGCGTTTACGAAAGACGGCAGCCGGCTGGTTGGCCAGGTAGCCAAGCGCCAGGCTGTCACCAATCCCGAAAACACAGTTTATTCAATAAAAAGATTTATGGGGCGGCGCTTTGATGAAGTAACCGAAGAGATCAAGCAGGTCCCTTACAAGGTCAAGGCGGCGGGCACGGGCGACGTGCGTATTGAGGCTGGCGGCAAGGAATGGAGTCCGCCCGAGATTTCGGCAATCATCCTTCAGAAGATGAAGCAGTCGGCGGAAGACTACCTGGGACAAAAGGTAGACAAGGCGGTCATCACCGTTCCTGCTTACTTCAACGACGCTCAGCGCCAGGCGACTAAAGACGCAGGCAAGATTGCCGGTTTGGAAGTAATGCGAATCGTCAATGAGCCGACGGCGGCGGCCCTCGCCTACGGCCTGGATAAAAAGAAAGACGAAACCATTGCAGTATTCGACTTCGGCGGCGGCACCTTCGATATCTCTATCCTCGAAGTAGGTGAAGGCGTCGTTGAGGTGAAGTCGACTAACGGTGATACACACCTTGGCGGCGACGACATTGATGAACGTCTGACCGAATGGATCATCGAAGAGTTCAAGAAGGATCAGGGAATTGATCTTTCAAACGACAAGATGGCGTTGCAGCGTCTGAAAGAAGCCTCTGAGAAGGCGAAGATCGAGCTCTCCAGCACAATGGAGACCGAGATCAACCTGCCCTTCGTTACTGCCGATCAGTCTGGTCCCAAGCACCTGGCGATGAAGCTGACTCGCGCGAAGTTTGAGCAGTTGGTAGAGCCAATCCTGAATCGTTTGAAATCGCCTGTCGAACAGGCCATCAAGGATGCAGGTCTCGACGCGAAGAAAATCGATGAGGTCGTGCTGGTAGGCGGCTCGACGCGCATTCCCAAAGTCCAGGAGATTGTGAAGGGGTTGTTTGCCGGTAAGGAACCGAACAAGAGCGTCAACCCTGACGAAGTGGTTGCCATCGGCGCGGCCGTGCAGGCTGGGGTTTTGTCTGGTGAAAAGACCGACATCCTGCTACTGGACGTTACGCCGCTCAGCCTCGGCATTGAGACGCTTGGTGGTGTGTTTACCAAACTAATCGAGCGCAACACGACCATCCCAACGCGCAAGTCGGAAATCTTCTCGACTGCGTCAGACAATCAAACGTCTGTAGAAGTTCACGTGCTTCAAGGTGAACGTCCGATGGCGAGCGACAATCGCACTTTGGGCAAGTTTCACCTGGTTGGTATTCCGCCCGCTCCGCGTGGTATGCCGCAGGTTGAAGTCGCGTTTGATATAGACGCAAACGGCATCGTAAACGTGTCGGCGAAAGACATGGGCACGGGGCGCGAGCAGAAGATAACAATCACCGCGTCTTCCGGTCTGTCGAAAGAAGAGATCGATAAGATGATGCGCGATGCAGAATCTCATGCCGCTGACGACGTGAAGAAGAAGGAAGAGATTGAAGCGCGCAACCGCCTTGACGGTCTCACCTACCAGATGGAGAAAACGGTCAACGACAATCGCGAAAAAGTCGGCGCCGTTGCGGCAGAGGTGGATACGGCAATCGCCGAAGCTAAGAAAGCACTGGCGGAAGGTGGCGTGGAAAAATTAAACGAAGCCTTCAACCAGTTGCAGGCCGCTTCGCATAAACTGGCTGAAGCGCTCTACCAGCAAACCTCGACGCCCGGAAGCGAAGAGCCTGCTACCGATGACCAGGCCTCAGCTGCCGGGGCTTCATCGGCGGGGGGCGCAGGCGAAGACGATGTAATTGACGCTGAATACGTTGACGTAGACGAAAAGAAGTAAGAGGTGAGCAATGAACGGTGAGCAGTGAGCAGTTTAGGACTAGCCTCTACTGCTCACTGCTTACTGCTAACTGCTCACTGAATTAGATGGCCAAGCAAGACTATTACGAAGTGTTGGGCATCAAGCGCGACGCTAAGCCTGAAGAGATCAAGAAGGCTTACCGGCGGCTGGCGCGCAAGCATCACCCTGACGTAAATCCGGGGGACAAAGCGTCGGAAGAGCGTTTCAAGTTAACAACCGAAGCGCACGATGTACTTTCCGATCCGAAGAAGCGCAAGGTTTACGATCGCTTTGGCGAGTATTCCGACAACCTGGCCAATGCCGCTGCGCGCGGTGCGGGCCCGACCACCGGACGTACAGCGCCTGGTTTCGATTTCAGTGGGTTCGATTGGAGTACTGGTCCAACTTCGGGCAGCGGCGGAGGCACAAGTTTTCGCGACATCTTTGCAGATCTCTTTAGCGGGGGCGCCAAGGAGCAGGAGCCGCCACGCGCGCAGCCGAAACGCGGCGCTGATATCGAGATGCCCCTCGCTCTGTCGTTTGAGGAAGCAATCAAAGGACTAACCACCAACCTTACAGTGAACCGCTCTGAACAGTGTTCGCGGTGCAATGGGGCCGGCGACATTGGTGGTCCGGTTATGGTCTGTGCGGCCTGTAAGGGTTCTGGTCAGGTTCAACGCGCGGGCGGTCGCTTGCGTTTCGCACAGGAGTGTCCTGATTGCGGCGGCACGGGCCGACGGCGTTCACCTTGTTCATTGTGTAAAGGCAAAGGGACAATACCGAAGAAAGAGACGGTTAAAGTCCGCATCCCCGCCGGAGTTGAAACTGGGTCGCGCGTTCGCATTCCCGCGAAGGGTGAAGGGGGACGACTGGGAGCACCGCCGGGCGACCTGCACATCATTACCAACGTCGGCACGCATAAATACTTCACGCGTAAAGGCGACAACATCTACGTAACCGTTCCGATCACCGTACCCGAAGCCGCTTTGGGCGCAAAGATTGAGGTTCCGACTGTTGAAGGGAAGGCGCAGCTTCGGATTCCGCCGGGCACGCAATCGGGACAGAAGTTTCGGCTGCGCCAACGAGGCGCACCTTCTTTACGAAATCCCGGTGCCAGAGGTGATCAATTTGTAGAAGCGCAGGTGACGCTGCCCACAGTCATCTCGGAAGAGACCAAGGAATTGCTGCGACAGTATTCGAAGTTAAACTCAGAGAATCCGCGGGTCGAGATGGGCTTGGAGTGACGCATTGCCGATTGCCAATTTCCAATTGCCGATTTTATTCGACTCCCGTTGAAAGTGACCAATCGGCAATTGGCAATCGGAAATTGAAAATAGCATGAAGCGCAAACCCAAGACATACACAATCAGCGCTGTGGCGGAACAGTACAACCTGCATCCCCAGACGCTGCGTCTTTATGAACGGGAAGGACTGCTCAAACCTTCGCGGTCGGAGGGCAACACGCGGCTCTATACTGATCCTGATCTCGAACGCCTCGAAATGATTCTTTCCCTGACACGCGATCTTGGCGTCAATCTCGCTGGCGTAGAAATCATTCTCAACATGCGTGAGAAGATGGACGCAATGCAGCGCGAG
The DNA here is from genome assembly GCA_030913905.1 of Acidobacteriota bacterium. Taxonomy (GTDB): domain Bacteria; phylum Acidobacteriota; class Blastocatellia; order Pyrinomonadales; family Pyrinomonadaceae; genus PSRF01. Next base: position 12,348 of record JALZOO010000003.1, on the reverse strand, counting down.
TTTGAGCGTTTCTTTCAATATCTCCAGTCACACGCTGACGAATTAACCAACTTCGCCGAACCTCCCGCAGAAGGCACCAGTGATGCGCTCGTCCCATTCACTCGCGTCGCTGCACTGCGTCGCCGCAACGTCTCCCGCAGCTAGCCGTCCCCTCTCGTCCCACATCGCGTCATAAATTAAACGGTTGAAGGCCATGTTGCTTGACATCATTGGTGGGCAGGCGTAAGAAAACTCTAACCAGTTTGGAGGTTAAAGTGATGTCAGGAAAGATTAATGCAGAGTTGTCGCAGCGTCTCAAGCAGGATGAACCCACAGGGAAAGAGGTACCGGTTATCATAACCGTCAAAGAAAATGCAGACCTCGACTCTTTGAAAAAAAACGGCTTGAAGATTAACCATATCTACCAGAACATCAACGCCGTCTCCGGCACGCTGCCGGCCTCAGCCGTCAAATCAATTGCCAAGTTGGATGAAGTTGAGAGGATTGAGTTTGATGGCGAGGTCCATGCCCTGTCAGAGGAAGTCGACAGCCAATAATATCGCGCCCACCCAACGGATCATCAGGCATAATCGACCGTGCCTGCCCCAGTATTTCAGACTTGAGCGTTCGAAAAACAATTACGATTGCACGCGCCCATGCTGGCTGCGGGCGAGTCGCTTATAGGCGCTCCGATCACGTGCGCGTTGACCATACCAATCAACCAAGCCTTTCCGGAGGTCCCGCGCCAGGCGCGCATGCCCAGCCAATACTTTCAAAGCGGGCCGACGATGCGAGCGCGGCAAGAAAACTGCCTGGCCCACCGGCTCGCCTGCGACCAGATGGATCGAGAGGCCGCGCGGGGGTTTGCGTAAGACGAGATTAACCGGGTGAGCGTACCAATCCGTCTCGACCAGTCCAGAAATTACGTGGAGGGGTGTCGGCTGATTGATGAGCGGGAGAAATAGCGTATCCACTTCCGACGGCGTGTGCCAAATGTAGGGTAAGTGCAGTTTGAAGTGGTCCAATTGATCTTGACGGTCAAAGAAGCTAATGCCCGGCTGAATCGGATTGATTTTGTGTTTGCCGCGAAAGTCGTTGATCTCCAGCGAGTCAAACGTGAAGGCGTTATTGATAAAGCGGCAAGTAGGATTGTCCGTTACATAAAAGACACGCTCATCAGTAAACTCGGAGGGAATGTCGGGTCGATCCAGAGGTGAACGAAAAGGATGCCCGCCAGGCGGCACCTCTCCTGGCGGGCACAAACCAAAAGTGATCGGCGACTTTATGAGAAAACCTAGAGCATTTGCTGCCGTGAAGGGAAGGCAGTGTTCCTGAACACCATAGCCTGCCGGGATATGTTGCCGCGTTGTCGATTTAGCGGGAGTGGGCAACAACACGTCAGGCACGAGAGGGAAGATTTGTACCTCTAACATTTTCAGTGTCCAAAATGGTTTACGGAATGCCGGGAATTCCCGGCGGAACCACGAGTTCTCCAGCTGCCTGATCCGCATCGACGCGACCATAACCATAGAGTGGGTCGCGACCGGGTACACCCAGAGGGTCGGAAGTCCACGCCAGCAGCCGCCGGATGGTCACGTTATTTGCATAACGATGCGCCCCCCACGCAAGTACCGCTGCTCCGCTTACGTGAGGACAAGCCATGCTCGTCCCGCTCTTTGTACCGAGTCCGCCTCCTGGAACTGTCGACAGAACGTTGACGCCTGGTGCGCAAAGTTCGACTTTTGGACCGCGGCTGCTGAAGCCCGCGATAAGGTTAGCGCTATCAATTGCGGAGACTGCGATCACACTTGCATAGGTCGCAGGTTGCCCGACTGTGTTTGCGCCGGGTCCGCCATCGGCGTTGCCGGCCGCCGCTACCAGGAGCAATCCCTTGTTCCACGCAGTGTTGCACATCGTTTCCAATGCGAGCGGTGCGCCACCTCCGCCAAGACTCATGCTGAGCACTCGCATCTGGTTCTGGATGCACCAATCGATACCGGCGATCAGCCAGCTCCAGTTTCCACTGCCATTGTTACTCAGCACCTTGACACCGTAAAGACTGGCGGCTGGAGCAACTCCAACCACGCCGCTCCCGTTGATCGCCGCTGCGATCGTTCCGGAACAGTGTGTACCGTGGCTATTGCCGTCCATAAGGGTTTGACCAGGGACAAAACTGATCCCGCCCTTGAAGTTGGGAGCAAGGTCCGGGTGATTGAAATCGATTCCCGTATCCAGGACCGCGACCTTAATGCCTTTGCCGCGCGAGCAGTCCCAGGCCATAGGCGCCTTAATTTGCGAAACACCCGCAGGAATCGTCTCCGCCAGCACTGAGGGTTGCCCTTCGAGCTGAAACTCATTGCGGCGCAGGGCTGCGCCACCGAAACCGGCGAAGTGTGCATATGGGTCGATGCAAGCCTCCAGAGCATAGAATTCGCCGTCTTCTTCGACCATTGCCACGTTTCCGTTGCGCTCGAGTTTTCTTATTTCAGCATCCGTGAGCGATGCCACGACGATAGGCGCCTCGTATTGATTGACGTCGTAGCCGACCTTCTCGGGACTGGCGCCGGGAAATGCCGCCACTGCCGCCACCATTGTTTCGGAGTCGAAAAACCTCACGTCAGTAGTGAGCGCTTGATTCACAATCTGCAGTTTGTCGCTGCCCGGATCTGGGCGCTGATCCTTCGGCTTGAAGGTGATGATCACTGATCTGCGATCCGATTGTACTTGCGCAGGTTGCAGTGCCTCATCAGTCAATTTAGGGGACTTGGTGGCCGCTCGTGAGGCTTTCTTCGCGGCTCTTTTCTTGGTTGCCATGGTAAATCTCCTTTTTAGGTTTGTGGGGAAAACCTCAATCGGAGTTTTCACGTCCGAATGAAGCTGGAAGAACTCCAACGCATTACGAATTGCTATTCAGTGGCAAACTGGGCGAGGAGTGACAGGTACGCGCAGTGCCGCCGATCGCGGCATCGAGGAAATCACGCTAGAGGATTCCTTCAATAACGAGCGAGGAATGTGAGTTGTGCATTCGTCGTTCTCAAGAATTGCAAGATTTATGCCAGCCGTAGAAAAATTCTTTGCAGTGAAAAGTGTTCAGAAACATGAACTCTTCCTCGCTCTCGCACGCAAGAGACTGTCTACGGCAAGCAACATTCCTGAGTGAACGTGTCTACCAATGGACGCCATCATGCAAACTCTGGTGCTGCACTGCGTCGCCACAGGTGTCTCCCGCGGTTGACCTTTCAAGTTGGGTAAGAAGCGAGCCTATTCGCCAAGCCAAATTCCTTGTATCTCTGAGTAACACGCGTCTTCCGCCGAAAGCGTGACGAGATAGCTCTGCAAGCGCTACCCTCGTCCGCATCACCCTCTGCGTTTATCGTCGTACCGCAAACTTGGTTTGCGATTCGAATGGCACACATTCGCGACTCCGGGTATCTGCAGATGGGAACTCTTATCAACACACCTTTCACACTCCGTTTCACGCTTTTGCCCTTTCTTCCCGGCCTGCTGCTCAGCTTTAGTTTATTGAAACCAGCACAGGTTTCCGCGCAGGACCTGGATAGCGTCACCATTTCAGGACTAGTGATGGATCAAAATGCCTCCATCATTCCAGGAGCTACGGTCGAGGCCGTGCTGATCAAAACTGGCTCATCACGGAAAGTTGTTACTGATGCCGATGGACGGTATCGCATCATCCAGCTCGAGCCGGGCGTTTACAATCTGACGGCTTCGTTTACAAGTTTTGCTCCCGAACTGAAGAGGGAACTGGCGACCGTTTCGGGACAAAACGTGCAAATGGACTTCACGCTCCGGCCGCCCGATATTACGGCGGGGGCTCTGGTGATCACTGCAGCTGACGCACCGGCTGTCGATACCACGCGCACTGTTGTTGGTGGCACGGTCACGACGCAGGAGATCGAATCACTCCCTGTCTCGTCACGTTCGCCGCTCGACTTGATCTTCACACTGCCGGGCGTTTCCGAAGAGGCACTATCGACCCGAGACCTTGCCGAAGATCGGAACACAAGCCCGGCTAATACACCCGAAGAGTCAGGAACGTTTTCTCTTTCCGGTGGTCCGGCATATTCAAACAACATCACCATTGACGGCCTCGACAACAATGACGACCGCGCTGCGCGCGAACGTTTCCAACCATCGCTGGAAGCTGTTGAAGAAGTTCAGATAATTACCAACCAGTTCTCAGCCGAATATGGCAGGGCTTCGGGGGGACGCATCAACATCCGCACGCGCGGGGGTTCAAATCAATATCGCGCACGAGCGTTCTATTTTTTCCGTAACGACATTTTTAACGCCAACACCTCTAACAATAAAGCGCGCGGTCTGCCACGTCTTCCACTGGAGCAACATAATCCAGGCATGACTTTCAGCGGCCCACTCCGCTTACCGTTTTATGACGGACGCAAACGCACTTTTTTCTTCTCGTCTTATGAATATGACACCACGTTCGACTCCGCGACTATCGACACCCTGGTGCCAATTCATCAGAATCCGCTCTTTCCATTGCCGGGGCCAACGGAAACTGATCCGAACGCGATAGGGACTCTCCGGCTTAACGAAGGCATTGCTCCATTCGTTTCCAACGTGAGCACTCCGGTCAAGAACCACATCTTTACGACGCGCGTCGATCATCGATTTTCGGACACACACAATGGCTCGGGGCTTTATCAGTTGGGCCGGTTGAATAATCTGCGGCAGTTTGGCGGCGGCAACCGTCTGGCGGAAGCGTTGCTGGGACGAACGCGCGGCACCGACGCAATTTCTTATACCGACAACCTGGTCTTCTCCCAGAAGCTGGTTAATCAGGCGCGAGTTCAATACTCGCGGCTTACGCCGGCAGTGGAAGCAAGCGGTGGCAGGCGGCCCGTGGTGCTGATCACTTTGAACGACCCCTTGCCTTCAACCGATCCTGATCAGCGTTCTGGGACGCTGGTCGCAGGTTCCTCGACGTCGGGTGCAACAGATCGCAGCGAGTCGCGAGTTCAGGTTCAGGACGTGGTTTCGTTGCTGGCTGGAAATCACTCGGTGAAATTTGGTGGTGACGTTCAAAACGTCCGCTCGACGTTTATCGATCTGTCCGACATCTCCGGCACCTTCACCTTCGACAGTACCGCGGAGTTTCTTGCCAACAAGCCGAGCCGTTTCCGTCAAAACTTTCAGTCAGAATCGACGCAGAAGAACACCTACCTCGGATTTTTTATTCAGCATGAGTGGCGCATGTTGCCAAACCTGGTTGTGAGTTACGGGTTGCGTTATGAAACCGAGACCATCCTGCCTGACCGCAACAATTGGGCGCCGCGCGTTTCCGTGGCTTACGATCCCTTCCAGACTGGTAAGACTGTAATCAGGCTCGGCGCGGGGATTTTTTATAACCGGGCGTTGCTTCGCACAATCGACGATTTCACGCTCGGTGCTCGGCAGCTCTTCTTTGACACTAACGATCTAATTGACCCGGCGACCGGACAGGTTGGCAGCGCTGATTTCAGACGCGACTATATCTCGCGCAATCTTCGTTTTCCTGAAACGCTGACGGTCGATTCGCCCCTGGTCAGGCAGTCAGGCACATTCAACGCCGGTTTTTCGCGCCGCCTCGATCCGGGCTTGCGCATTCCGGAGAGCTATCAGGCAAACCTCGGTTTTGAAAGAGAACTCACCGGCGGTTTGGTTTTTGAATCCAACTACACTTTTAACCGAGGCTTGCATCTGTGGCGGGAATTTAACGCCAACGCGCCGAGGTTACCAGCAGGCTTCACAAGTTTTTCTGCTTATCTCGGTTCACGCGACTTCGCAAATTTCCGCAGCAGCCCAACCGGTCCACGACCACTTTACAACGCCTCGACTGCGGGCGAACTCGTGAGATTTGTTTTTGCTCCGGCCGATCCCACCAACCCAAATGCAATTGTTCGCATAGCCGAATTTGGTGTTCCGGTTTCACTGTTCAACCTCAACAGCTTCACGTCCACAACGTCGATCGAAGTAGCGCTGGCCGCCTTGAATCGTTTTCGGCCGGATCCGACTCAGACTGAAGTTGAACAACTTGTTTCCGCCGGCAACAGTTTGTATCACGGCCTCACGCTCGAGCTGCGCAAGCGGTTCACGAGAACGCGAGGTCTCTCTTTCTCGCTCCGTGGCGCCTACACCTTGTCGCATCTCGAAGACGACGGAATCGTCAATACATCTGACGCGTTGATTGCCGGCGACTTCTCCGGTGAACGAGCGCGCAGCCTGCTGGATCGAAGACATCGGTTCGTTTTTTCCGGCACGTTTGATACGCCAGGATTTCTCGGCAAACTCCGCCTGTCGCCTATTTTGCGTATCGCCTCCGGAGCGCCTTTCAATATCTCCATCGGCGGCGCTGATCGAAATCTCGACGACGTCAGCAACGATCGGCCAATTTTTGCCGGCGATACGTCGCTTTTGCGTTGGCGCGCCCCCGGCGATCCAATCGACCCATCCATCCTTAGTCTCTTTGCCTTGCCGACGATCGGGCAAACCGGAAACCTGCCTCGCAATGCCGGCCAGGGCCCCGGACAATTTTTCCTCGATTTGAATGTCACCCGTGAGTTTCGCTTGAACGAGCGAATGAAACTGCGACCGGTGGTCGAATTCGATAACGTACTCAACAAGACTGTCTACAGCTTCGGCAGCGAATTCATAAACTTCAACTCGCTGGCGCCAACCGCCACCGCCGCTCAACGTCAGGCCTTCCTCGACTCTTTTCTTGTCACCACACGCACACTTCGACCCCGCCAGGTTCGCCTGGGTATTCGGTTCGACTTCTAAATACTGCATGAAAAACTTCTGGCAGCTGCGAGAAATCGGGCTGTCCGGCAAGACATAGGACGAAGAGTGTGTCTACGTTCTAGAATCTGCAAGCTGGAGGTAGGCGGCAACCTTGGCAGGAAGAGAGTGTTTCTACATTCTAGAATCTGCAAGTTGGAGCAAGTTGGTTACTGAACAGAGACGAATCTATGTCGGCACCACAGTGGACGAAGGGAGTGTTTCTACATTCTAGAATCTATACGTTGGAGCCAAAAATGGCAGCAACAGCGAATCTAACCGGCGGCTTCGAAGCGGTCAGCGTGTCGCCCATAGGATGAGTGTTTTCTACATTCTAGAATCTGCACGTTGGAGAAAAGTGGTGATGGAGCAAAGGCGAATCCCGTTCCCTGTGCCGCCTTATCCGCGGTGGCTCCGAAGCGGTCGTGTGTCGCACATAGGATGAACAAGTGTTTCTACATTCTAGAATCTGCAAGTCGGAGCAAGAATGGTGATGGAGAAAAGCCGAATCTATCTTGGCAGCTTTGAAGAAATCGTGCTCCTGGCAATTTTCCGTCTCGGCGAAACCGCCTACGGAGCAAAGGTCCGTGAGAAAGTCTCCGAAGTAACTGAGCGGAACATTTCAATTGGAGCTATCTATGCCACTGTGGACCGACTGGAACGAAAAGGCTTGATCAAATCAGGACGAAGGGCTGCTACCACTAAGCCTGATGGAAGAGCGAAACGTTATTATTCCATTGACGGCTTGGGAGTACAGGCACTGAATGACACTAGAGCGGCGCGCACCAAATTAAGAGTTGGCGGTGACAGAACATAAGCAACAGTGCCGTGGGAACCTACTTGGGATCATACAGATTCTAGGTGGACTGTGAGACGGGCAGGGATCGTAGGAAAGTTATCAGTCGAGTGTGTTCCTGCTTCCGTGCTTTCGAGAAACGTGATCCGATCAGGTAGGTCGCGACCGTTCCCGTTGGAGTCTTCTTGAAGTAGACCGGTGTAACTTCCAGCGCCACGGCGCCGTCCGGTAAACGGAGCTCAACGTCGAATGCGTTTTCTTTCGCGTTCAGATAGCGGTCGATGTTTCGTGCAGACACGAGCAAAGCCATCCCCGTTTCACTGATGTTCCTGGTGCGCCCAACGAGCGAGAGCCGTCCAGCGTCTCCGGCCGTAGTGAACGACTTCGGCGGCCGGAAAATAATCTTCACTTCCAATTGCACAGCTCGACGGCGATAGGCACGCCGACTTTGTTCAGTCGTATTCATGGGGCGACGAGTACGTTTCTCGGCGGAGAATCTATCACAGGTAGTAGCCTGGTGCTTTAGTTTTTCAAAATCCGACTATGAACGTCTCACCAATCACACGTAACGCTACCTGCATAATTCTCCTATGCTAAACTTCGCAGCGGTGAAGCACATCGCGCGCGCTTTAGCTGGAACTATATGGCAGATCCTTCGTCACAGTCAGAACACGTTAGCGAGGTAGACGGTGCGCTGCTCGATGCTGAATTGTTCCTCAAGTACAAGGCTCCGGAACGGGCGGTCAAGCGATTGCAGACAGCGCTCGAGGGAAATCCGCGATCGATCCCTTTGCGCGAACGCATGCGCGAAATCTCTATCGCTCAGCAGCAAAAAGACGAAGCGGCGCGACAGTGCCTGGTGCTGGCCAGTCTTTATATCGAACGTGATGATTTCGACAGCGCCTACGATCGATTGCTGGAAGCAAAGCAGCTCGATGCCCGCATAAACATCGCCGGTGGACTGGAAGCAATTCGCCGCGCGCGCCGTCCAGATCTAAAACCTGAAGCCACTTCACGCCAATCAAGGCCTGACCGCGCTTACGTCTTGCTTGCGGGCGACCTTGCTGTCATCAATATGTTCGACGCCATCCAGCTGCTGGAGAATGCAAAGCTCACCGGATCCCTGACGCTGACGAACGACAAGCAAAGCGGACGCGTATTATTCAATGAGGGCAGAATTGTTGACGCCGAAACCGCCGGCAAAAATGGCGAGCCGGCCTTTCAACAAATTGTCGAGATAACCAGCGGGAGCTTTGAGTTTGAGAAATCTGCTAACGACTATCCGGTGCGCATTACCGCACTCAGCAATACCAACTTGATCCTCGATACCCTGCGCCAGCTCGACGAAAACAAGGAATGATGTACTAGTCACTTGCCCGGCAGCTCGATTGTAAAGGTGCTGCCCTGGCCGAGTTCTGACGTCACGCTCACCTCTCCTTCATGCAGTCGAGCGAGATGCTTGACGATGGCGAGCCCGAGTCCGGTCCCACCCATCTCGCGCGAACGGGCACGATCAACTCGATAGAATCTTTCGAACAATCTCTCCAGATGTTGTGACGGAATTCCTTCGCCAGTGTCTTCCACGAGAATCTTCGAACGCTGATCGTTGATTGGTGACGGACTCTCATAACTTACAGTCACCGTGCCATGTTCGCGGTTGAACTTGATTGCGTTCTCCACCAGGTTCGTCAGCATCTGTTCCAACTTGCGCGCGTCAGCAAAAACCAGAGCGTCTTTGGGCACTGCATTGACAACAGCGATGCCTCGCGAATCAGCCTTCGCAGCCAATGACGCAATAACCTCATTCGCGATCGGATGAAGCTCCACCTCTTCGGCTTTCACCTGCACGTTGCCGGCCTCTATTGCGCTGAGCTCAAGAATGTCGTCAATCAGATCATTCATTCGGCTCGCGTTTCGGCGAATGATTGAGAGGAAACGCCGGCTGGCTTCCTGGTCTTCGATTGCTCCCGCCTCAAGCGTCTCAACAAACGCGAGAATCGAAGTCAACGGAGTGCGGAGCTCGTGCGAAACGTTCGAAAGGAATTCCTGTCGCACTTGTTCCAGCCGGTCAATGCGAGTGACATCGATGAAGACTCCTAGTGCGCCTTCCGCGAATTTTCCGTTAGCACTGCCTAAGGGCACCACTCGCAGATCAAAAATCAACCGCTCCGGTCCATGCGTTTGTATCTTCACACCACTGCGCTCAATTCCTTTGAGCGCGTCGAGGAAGGCGCCGTTGATTTCGGGATTGCGTGTCAGTTCCGTCAGACGCTGCGTGTTTAGCTTTCCTTTGCCGGCACTGAACAGTTTGTGCGCCGCAAAGTTGGAAGCCACGACGCGCATGTCTTTATCAACCACCAGCAGGCCCTCGCGCATCCCGTTCATGGTGGCTTCAAACAATTTACCAAACGCGAAGGTCGCGGCTGGTTGCTGCTCTTCGGAAATGTCAGCTGCCACAGTCCCAGGCGTTGGGACAGCGGAGTCTACGCTAAAGAACACTTTAATAAGCAACACTACGGCGATCAGGAACAGCACGGAGGCAATGAGTACACGCGCGGTGAAGGATTGCAGCAGAAAAAGAATGGCCAGCAAACTTGCTGATGCTGCGATCAGAAGGGCATTGCGATTGGACATTAGATCCTTGCCCGGAATCAGAACCGGAAGCAGTAGCTCGGGAACATTAGCCACAGATACACACGGATTACTCAGATCAGAACCGATTGATCAGTCTTATCCGTGTTCATCTGTGGCCGTTCAATCGATTGTGGCCTGCCCTTCGAGTTACGAAGGAGACGTGCAACCGATAAAACGATAACCGACTCCCACGACTGTCTCAATGCAATCACCACAATCGCCAAGCTTCTGTCGCAGGCGGCGAATATGAACGTCAAGAGTACGCGCATCGCCGTAATAACTGTAACCCCACACGCTATCCAAAAGTTGTTGGCGCGTCACGACGCGGTCAGTGCTTTTCGCCAGCACCGATAGTAGGTTGAACTCTTTGTTTGTAAGCCGCACTTTGTTGCCCCGACAAACCACACGAATGTCGTCAAAATCGATTAGCAACTGGTCGTCTTCGTAAGTTTTGGTTTTGCTTTCGTCGCTGCGCCGCATTACTGCACGAACTCGCGCCAGCAGTTCCCGTACAGAGAAGGGCTTCGTAATGTAGTCGTCGGCGCCCAGATCGAGGCCGGCGACACGATCTGATTCGGAAGCCTTGGCGGTCACCATGATAATCGGCGTGCGACGCGTGGCGGGTTCTCTTCGAAGGCGGCGGCACAACTCAATGCCGCTCATGCCGGGCAACATCAAGTCCAGAATTATTAGTGAGGGCGGCTGTTTTTCATTGAGGGCGGCAGCCAGTCCAGCCTCACCGGTGGCCGCAATTACCGCAGGCAATCCTTCACGATCGAGGTTGTACTTCAAACTTTCGGAAATGTCCGGGTCGTCTTCGATGATAAGGATTGGTCGCTGCATCTTATGTCATGACCGACTTAAACCTGCGAAGCAGGTTTGTTGAAAGCAATCACTTGTAATGCTTGATGAACGTAGCCTCGGCCATGTAGACAGTCAGCTCGCAGATATCCGTGACATAGTCGCCGATGCGCTCCAGATGTTTGGCGACAAACAGCAGCCGCGCATTGCGTGTGGCGGTGGCCGGCTCTGTGGTCATAAGTTCAATCAACTTATGAAAGATATAATTGTAGAGATCGTTGATTTTGGCGTCGCTCTTGATTACTTCCCGCGCTGCGATCGCGTCATTACCAGTAAACGCATCCAGTGCCGCTCGCAACATCCCCAGGGCGTGTTCGGACATTTTTCGCAGATCGGCAACAGCGGCGAGCTCCGGCTCGTTGTTTAGATCTATAGCCGCGCGAGCTATGTTGCAGGCGTGATCTGCGATGCGCTCCAGCACGGGCGCCATCTTGGCAACCGTGATTACGAAGCGCAGGTCGCGGGCGGCCGGCTGGCGCAGAGCAATAATGTCGATGCACTGGCGATCGATTTCTACCTCTAACCGATCCACACGGTCGTCACCCTCGAGTACTTGCTGCGCAACCTCGCTGTCGCGTTCCGCCAATGCGTGCATGGCGCGGTCAAGCGCAGCTTCCGTTTCGCCGCCCAGCAGCAACACTTTGTCGCGCAGCGAGTTGAGCTCGTCGTCAAGATGTCTGTGGTACTCCATATCCCTCACCCAAACCTTCCCGTAATGTAATCTTCTGTGGTCTTTCCATCAGGATTCGTAAACATCTTGTCAGTAGGATTCACTTCAATCAACTTGCCCATCAGAAAGAATGCAGTCGTGTCTGAGACGCGTCCGGCCTGCTGCATGTTGTGAGTGACGATCACTATGGTGTACTGCTTTTTGAGCTGGACTATCAACTCCTCTATTTTCGCAGTAGCCATCGGATCCAGCGCCGACGCCGGCTCATCCATTAACACCACGCTGGGTTCAATCGCTAGTGCCCTGGCGATGCACAAGCGCTGCTGCTGACCGCCCGACAGGCCCAATGCCGATTCATGCAGACGATCCTTGGCCTCATTCCAAATTGCCGCGTCTTTAAGCGCTTGTTCTACTCGACCTTCCAATTCGCTCTTGCTCGAAGTCATGCGATTGATTCTTAAACCGTAAGCTACGTTGTCGAATATTGATTTGGGGAATGGATTTGATTTCTGAAAAACCATGCCGACTCGTCTACGCAGGTCCACCACATCCGTTTCGGGAGCGTAAATGTCGCTGCCGTCGATTAAAACTTTTCCTTCAACTCGCGTCCCCG
>JALZOO010000646.1 GCA_030913905.1 Acidobacteriota bacterium | reverse complement strand
GGGCACAGCGTAGCGTAGCCTTCGACTTAGTTATTTTTAGTGCTGCTTAGTGGGTTTAGTGGATAGAGAACTCTTTTGACGTAGGCCAGAACGATCCACGAATTACACGAACGTACACGAACGTTTACAACCACTCAGAAGGGAATGTCGTCGTCGGCTACATCAGGCTCGCCGGAAACTCCCGCCGCTGCCGCTTTCTCCATCGGGGGCGCGTCATCAGCACCTCTACCGCCACCGATGAATTGCATTTCTGTAGCGTGCACCTCGAGCGTGTGTCGCGCCTTGCCATCTCGATCGGTCCACTCTTCCACGCGCAATCGTCCTTCGATGTAAACCGGTCGTCCTTTGGTTAGATACTGCGAAGCTGTCTCAGCTTGGCGACCCCACAGCGTTACACGAAACCACGTCGTCTGATCCTGCATCTCGCCGGTCTTGTCCTTTCGCCGTTCGTTTGTTGCCATACTAAAACTGCAAACAGGCGTACCCTGTGGCGTATAGCGCAGCTCGGGATCGCGACCAAGATTGCCGACAAGAATCACTTTGTTGAACGACATGAGGGACCTCGCATTGATGAAATTGGGAAACTCGGGCGCAATCGTACTCGTGGAAGAAAGGGTGGTCAAGCGAGCGGTTAGATGAGTACTAACACTAAAAGAAGCAAAAAGTCCGGTATCGCGTTTGACTTCGTATTTCTGCTAGACTACCCGCGAAATCAGTTGGTTTATCGTCGTCTTCAATGAAGTCAAAAGTATATATCGAGACATTCGGTTGCCAGATGAATGTGGCCGACTCGGAGCGCGCCGCGACCGGACTTCGTAAAGCAGGCTTCGAGTTGGCGCCCTCCGCTGAAACTGCTGATGTGGTTCTACTGAATACCTGTTCCGTCAGAGAACGAGCTGAGCGAAAGGTCGCGAGACGAGTCGGGGAAATTCGAAAGCTTTCGACGCCGCAACGGAAAAAGCCGCTGATTGGAATCATGGGCTGCGTAGCTCAGTTGGAAGGTGAAAAGATTTTCCAGAACGCGGCGATCGATATGGTCATCGGCACACGCGCGACCGACCGAATCGCATCTCTGATTGAGCGCGCGCAGGGCGGGGAAGCGTCGGTCATCGATCTTGATGAGCGGCAGGAAGGGGAGGTCTGGGAGGTTTCACCGGTTGAGAGACGTTCTCCATACGTCGCCCTGGTGCCCATCATCGAAGGCTGCAATAAGTTCTGTTCGTTCTGCATCGTTCCGTATTCGAGGGGCCGAGAAAAGAGTCGCAGCGCCGCGGAAATAGTCACCGAAGTGCAGCAACTTCGTGCGCTCGGCTATAAAGAAGTTCACTTGATCGGGCAGAACGTCAACAGTTATCGGCCCAAATCGGACGACGGTCTGGAGGGTTACGCGGGAGCGACGTCCTTCTCGCGTTTGCTGAGAGCCGTAGCTGACACAGGGATGCCGCGAATCAAATTTACAACTTCATTTCCTAGAGACTTCCATCCTGATATAGTGTCCGCGATCGAGGAGTGTCCGAATCTTTGCGATTGGGTTCACCTGCCGGTGCAGTCAGGCAGCGACCGCATATTGAAAGCAATGCGACGCGGGCACAACTCAGACGATTATTTGCGTCGCGTTGAAGGGATTAAGCAGTCACGACGTCGCCTGGCGATTACCAGCGATGTCATCGTCGGCTTTCCTGGTGAATCAGACACGGATTTTGCGGACACGATGAATCTGGTTCGCCGTTGCGAATACGACGCGCTTTTCATTTTCAAATACTCCAAACGATCCGGCACGCCGGCCGCGCAGCTTGAAGACGCTATACCGGAAGAAGTGAAGACGGAGCGATTCCTGGCGCTTGAGGAATTGCAAACGTCGATACAGAGCAGGATTTACAACGAGTTTGTAGGCCGCACGCTTAGCGTGTTGGTAGAAAAGCAAAGCGCCCGGTCAGCAGACGACATGTCAGGTCATTCCACCTGTAACAAGGTCGTTAACTTCAGGGCAAGTGAAGCAACATCCGGAGAAATCGTCGATGTGTTGGTCTCCCGCGCAAATCCGAATAGTCTTTGCGGTGAATTGCGAACTTAAGAGAACCTAAGGGGTAAGACCAAGAGGTAAGTAGTTATGGAGATCGAAGTAAAAATCCGGGCGCTAATGATGGATCCGAATAGCGGAACGCCAATCATCATCCTGAAAGATGTCGACAGCGATACGATGTTGCCGATCTGGGTTGGTGCTTATGAAGCCAACGCTATTGCCCTTGAAATTGAAAAGATTGCACCCCCTCGTCCCATGACTCACGATTTGCTGCGGAACCTGATCATCGAGCTTGGTATTCAAGTGGAACGAGTCGTGGTAACGAGCTTGCGCGACAACACGTTCTTCGCGGTGATCGAGATGCGCATGAACGACGGCAATCGTATGGTCCTTGATTCCCGACCTTCAGATGCGATAGCCCTGGCGCTACGTGCTGATTGTCCGATTTATGTCGATGCAGAAGTGATCAAAGCATCTCGTAATACTGCCCCGACGGAAGAAGAGGGCGGGGAAGAGCCTACCCTTGGCGAAGAAGAATGGCCGGACGTGATCGGCGAAGCCGGCGATCTACCGATGTAGTCCAAATGGTTTAGCAATGTTAGATCAGCCACAGATACACAGCGACAAACACGGATTCACGACGAGTACTGCAGGATTTATCAGTAAAAATCTGTGTTCATCTGTGGCAGGTTGTTCAAAACGGTTCACGATGAGTAGCGAATGATTATTGCGATCGCAAATCAAAAGGGTGGCGTGGGGAAAACTACCACTGCCATCAATTTGGCTGCCGCATTCGCCCGACTCGGCAAACGTGTCCTTCTCCTCGATTTAGATCCCCAGGCAAACAGCTCAATCTCCTTCCTCGACCCGTTGTCAGTCGAGCGTTCAGCTTATGAATTGATGACGGACGGCCAGGCCTCGGTGGAACAGTCGGTTTATCGCACGCCAGTTGAGGGTCTGGATTTGATTCCCGCGCGCATCAACCTGGCAAAGCTGGAAGCGAAGCTGGTGGGCGATTTCGACGCGCCGTTTCGCCTTAAAGATCGCCTGGCTCCATTTCGCGAAACGTATCCTGTAATCATCATTGATACTCCCCCGACACTTGGGTTAATTACAGTGAACGCGCTCGTGGCAGCGTCGCATGTGCTGGTGCCCATCCAGTCGTCTTATTTCGCGCTCGAAGGTACCGACGATCTGCTGGAAACAATCGAGAAGGTCAAGGCGCGTCCAAATCCCAGTCTTGAGCTATTGGGCGTCCTGGTCACGCTACACGACAAGCGCACCACGCTTGCGCGCGAAGTACACGAACAGATTAAGAAGGTCTTTGGTCCAAAGTTGTTTGAGACAGTAATTACCAAGAGTGTTCGTCTTGAAGAATCGCCGGCCTACAAGGAATCGATCTTCAGCTTCGCGCCGACATCATCGGGCGCCATTGAATACGCAAATCTTTGTAAAGAGGTATTAACTCGTGTCTAAAAGGGGACTACCAACAGGCCTGCAGATGCGCCACGACGCTCACTACGTAGAAGAGCTGTCGCAGCATCAACCCGCTGCGGTGGGACGTATGATCGCTTTGGACAAGATCGATCCCAACCCGGAACAGCCGCGCACGGAGTTTGGCGACCTGACTGAGTTGACGGCTTCAATTGCGGAGAAGGGCGTGCTCGAGCCTTTGTTGGTCAAGCCATCGAGACTAACGGGCCGCTGGATGATTATCGCCGGCGAGCGTCGTTTCCGCGCCGCACGCGCAGCTGGACTCAAGGAAGTGCCATGCGTCGAGATGGAAGTTGACGAAGGCACTGTGGCTGAGATCGCGCTCATTGAAAACATGCAGCGCAAGGACCTGACAGTCTGGGAAGAGGCTGATGGCTTGTTGGCGTTGTGCGACAGATTTGGTTACACGCACGAAGAAGTTGCGCGAAAAGTAGGCAAGAGCCGCAGCACAGTTACTGAAGCTCTATCCATCGCCGCGATACCAAAAGACGTCCGCGACATGTGCCGCAAGGCAGATGTTTCCGCCAAGTCAATGCTGCTTCAGATTGTGCGACAACCGGACGAAGAGGGAATGAGGCGGCTGGCGAAACAGATAACGTCTCGAGGGTTGACGCGCGAAGACGCAAGGGAAGTGAGACGACAGGAAATGGGGCCGCGTGTTGTGCCGGAAGTGAAGCCCTATACTTTCAAGTATGTCTCACCGAAAAAAGATTTCAGCTTGGAAGTGCGATTCCGAAGATCAGAAGTGGATACTCATGATGTCGCCCAAGCTTTGCGCTCAGTCGCTAAGAGTATTGATGGCGGCAACAACCGACCCGAGTAGGCACCAAACGCATTTTCCATATATCATTTCACATTTCTCATTTGCCATCGGTTAGGTTCCCGCCCCCAACCGTTCACGCAAAGCCTGATGGGGATTTAAATGAAACCCGTGGGGCACCAACGACAAATGAGAAATGTGAAATGATATATGGAAAATGTTTACTGCTTCTTCTTCTGCGCCGCCGCCTGTTTCTGTAGTCCTTTGGCCCATTTCTCAAGTGTTGGTTGAATCGGCTTGAAGAGACGAGCGCGAAACGTGTGCTTCTTTTCATTCCACGCCTTGAGCTGCTTCTCCGTATACATCCGAACCGCCGGCTCTAACTGAGTCCTCTTAAGCGAATGCTTTAGGGTGAAATGGTAATGCTGGCCCACCAGAGAGAAGAGCGTCGCGGTGAGATTGCCTTTGAATGAAAGCCGCGGGATTATTCGTTTGTGCCAAGGCTTATTGCCAGGCAAGAGAACGCCGGCGGCGATTTCAAGCCATGCGCCTTTGGGGCCCTGGCGCGGGTGGTATAGGCCCGGCAGCTCCGACGCCTGCAGCATCCCCTTCAAGCGCGGCTCGGAAATGAACTCGACCAATCTTATGCGCTCCAGACCGCGCGTATGCTCCCGGGGCAAACTATCAAACGCCTCTTCCATGTGACGGAGAGTGTCCGCCGGCAAGGTTCGCTCTACCTGATTCTCAACCTTTATCGCCACCTTGAACTCCTCACTGCATGACCAACTGTTTTGAATGAATCAGTCACTTTAAGGTGAGTGGGAATGGCGGTCAAGCGAGCGAACTCGCCCGGTAGTGTCCTAATCTGAAATTCAGGATTTCCCACATCGTCAGTAAGAAACGAATGTATTTTGTACTTTCTGATAACTGCAATGGAACTTTTAGCGTGACAGCGCAGACCATGTTTCACGGCACGCGCCTCCCGTTAGCCTATTACGTTGGCGAAGTTAAGATCGGTGATCGGTCGATTCCCTGCGCGGTTCTACACCCAGAATCGCCTAACCCCAAACGGGTTTTTTGGAATCATCGAACGCTCTCCAAGTACGCGACGCATCCAACGTCATCGGGGAACGAGGCGTAAATGCCGCGAACGTCCATTCAATGTTTTGGGAATCTACAGTGAAAGTTGAGGTTCGTCCCTGTCACGAGCTAGGACAATACGGAGATTCTCTGCCAACAGGTTGGACAAAGTAAAGAAACTCTGCCGTCAGGTAGGACAAGCGAAAGGGCGTCATCGCCTCATGAACGGTAACGCCCTTACTGGGCTTGGTTGCTAGTCGCTCTTATCGCCCACGGCGGGAGTAGCCGTAGCCGCCGCCGAAGAGTAGGAGAACTACGACGATCACGATTATTAGTGTAGTGGTACTCATGAAGCGGTTTATATCACCGGGTAGAAAGGGCTGTCCGTGCGTTAGCCCACATAACGCTGTTGAGCGATGATGGACAAGGCATGCCAGAGTTTCCGTACTACGCTTTCAGATTAGGACACTACCAACTCGCCTACTGATGCTTTTTGGATGAGTGAAAGCTGAACAGTCACGACAGGCAGCCAACTGGGGAGCAGAGAACGCGCAAATACGGAACCCCGACGAGTCGGGGTAGCGACCGGGTCGGTTGCGCCACACACAACCGCGTCTTTGTACGGAGCCCTGGTGATGAATTGCTACCCGGTCGCTATCGCTCCCGGTTCCGTATTTGTGCGTGCTCTGTCGAGTGGGTAATGCCCGCTCGTGCCAAACTGAACCAGTACCAACTCGCCCGAGTTTGACCATTGAGTATTGAGGTCTATTCCTCCAGGCCATCCGAGTATGTCTTCAGAGAGGTACAAGTCCGGCCAAGAAAGGAGGAACAAACGGCCGGCTGAGAAGCGTATTGGTTCTTATATGGACATCGCACAAAACGACGAACCAACGCCTCGGACCGATCCACATATTGACGAACCGAAGCCTCGGAAACCGCTCCGGCTGTGGCCAGGCGTTATCGCCGCGGCGCTGCTGGCGCTGTCCTGGTTTGTCGTACCTTTCTTGATACCCAAGGCAGCGCCCTATGGGCTGCTCGCCGGTGCCGTGAGCGCTTTGGCTATCCTCGTGTGGTGGCTGTTCTTCAGCCGCGCGCGATGGTATGAGCGCCTCGGCGCTATCGCCCTGATGATTGTCGCCCTACTTGCGACTAAGCGCCTCGTCCACGAGTCGATTGCCGGGGGCGGGATGGGGATGCTGCTCTATGTCGTGGCTATTCCGGTCCTGGCCTTGGCCCTGGTCGCCTGGGCAGTGGCCAGCCGTCGGCTTTCTGACGGACTACGGCGCGCGTCGCTGGTGGTCATCATTGTTCTCGTGTGTGCAGTGTTTACGGTCCTTCGGACCGGTGGCTTAACTGCCACTCTCGATAACGACTTCCACTGGCGGTGGTCCAGTACTCCTGAAGAGCGGCTGCTGGCCCAGGCCGGCGACGATCCCTTGGCTGTCCCGGGTACTTCGGCGGTGGCCAAAACCGGAGCCGACTGGCCGGGCTTTCGAGGACCCGATCGCGACGGCGTTGTTCGGGGTGTGCAAATCAAGACTGATTGGGGGGCGTCGCCGCCGGTTGAGATGTGGCGCCGTCCGATCGGCCCGGGCTGGTCATCCTTCGCAGTCCACGGCGACCTCCTCTACACCCAGGAGCAGCGCGGTAACGACGAGATCGTCGCATGCTACAACGTAACCACAGGCAAGCCGGTGTGGAAACACCGCGACGCGGCCCGCTTCTGGGAGTCGAATGCCGGTGCCGGCCCGCGCGGGACGCCAACCCTCAGCAATGGTCGCGTGTACACACTCGGTGCAACCGGAATCGTGAACGTGCTCAAGGCCGACGACGGCGCCGTTGTGTGGTCGCGTAACGCGGCGTCCGACACTCAGACGAAGGTCCCGATGTGGGGTTTTGCTAGTTCACCTCTTGTGATTGGCGATGTCGTCGTCGTCGCCACGGCCGGCACGCTCGCCGCCTACGACTTGGCCACCGGCGAGCCGCGCTGGTTCGGTCCGAACGGTGGCGGTGGCTACAGTTCGCCACACCTATTCACTATCCACGGAGTACCGCAGATCCTACTGCTGAGCGGAACTGGCGCGACCAGCGTCGCGCCAACCGATGGCAAGCTGCTCTGGCAGCACCCGTTGCCGCCCGGCGCCCGCATCGTGCAGCCGGCCTTGACGGCGGAGGGCGACGTCCTGGTCCATGACGGCGAGGGAAACGAAATGCGCCGCCTTGCAGTCGCGCTGGGACCCGGTGGTTGGACCGTCGAAGAGCGCTGGAACTCGTTCGGGGTAAATCCCTACTTCAACGACTTTGTCGTTCACGAGGGCCATGCGTTCGGCTTCAACGGGAGCAGCTTGGCGTGTATCGACCTCAAGAACGGCGAGAGCAAGTGGAAGGGCGGACACTACGGCAACGGCCAGATCGTCCTGTTGCTCGACCAGGATTTGCTGCTGGTGTTGTCGGAGGAAGGGGACTTGGCGCTGGTGGGCGCCACCCCAGACCAGTTCAAGGAGCTCGCGAGGTTCCCGGCGATTAAAGGAAAGACCTGGAACCACCCGGTTCTGGTCGGCGACATCGTGCTGGCTCGCAACAGCGAGGAGATGGCCGCGTTCCGCCTCTCCCACTGACCTAAGGCAGCATACAACGACCTTTCTCGTAGGGATCCAAAGCCTATGAATCGGCTGTCGAACCTAATGCTACTGAACCATGCTTCCAGCGATAAAAGTCCGCCTGATAGGAACCCTAATCAAGTAAAACTCCGAACATCACAGGCAAAGAGGGGAGCTCTTCGCTTAAAAAGCACTACTTTCCGCCCCCTACCCGTTGCGTCTGATAATATATATTATGTTGTCGGGGGCTTTGCCTCAAAAAGGCTGATTAACCCTCTTTTGCCTCAAAAATCAAATTGACTGACTCACTCTGTTATTGGTTTGCGATAACGGCGGCGGCGAACGGGAGTCCGTTCTTTTAGTAGGTCTGGATGCCGCGATTTGATCAAGTAAGCGAGTCCCTGATAGCTCATGCCTAACCGCGCGGCTGCATGGGTTACGCTGCCGTTGGCTTCGGCCAGTGCCTTCCGAATCATCTCACGTTCAATGTTCAGCAAGTCTTGTTTGACGTTGCGCGGTCTGTTGAAAAGTACCTCTAGCCCGCCTTCCGTCGTTCCTGTCTCGCGTGGCGTTGAAGGCAATTTCTTTCCCGCCGCTTTTAGCCTCAGCACTATGTCGCGGCTTTGGGAATCGGCCAGCCACTCTCCCGCCTGTCTGTAAGCGACAGTAACAGTTTCGGGTGGTAGCTGGTCTATTTCTTCAATCAGACTAAGCGCGGCTAGTCCGGCGCGATTCAGTGCTCCGATCTGATGCGCGACTTCAATAGCTTTTTGAAAAATGAATTGTGCGCGATCCGTTTGTCCGAGACGGGCCAGTGCGATTCCCTGAGTAGTAAGCGCCTCGGCCAAGAAACATTGCCGACCGCTTTTCTCGAAACTCTTAGCCGCGCTTCGGGCGGCGGCTTCGGCTTCGGCAAACCTTTCTTGCGCGATAAAGACCTGTGCGCGGGTTTCGTCAACTTGCGCGGTTCTAACCTTGTCTCTGACGATCACCGTCAGGCGTCGCGCCTGATTCAGATATTCGTTGGCTTCCTTCAGGTGTGCCAAGTCAAGCAGGACGTTGCCGATATTGTTCTTTACGTGAGCGCGGAAAACAGTGTTGCGAGCGAGCGTGAATTGGCGATCCGCCTCCTTGTATTCGCTGATAACCCGTTGCAGTAGGTCTTTCTTGTCTGACGTTGCCAGCTTTCGCAAAATCATCGCAAGCTGATTGTGATAAGTGCCTTTGATCGTATGGTTGGTAATCTTCTCGAAAAGCAATGCGTTGTCAGTCAGGAGTTTTAGAGCCTCGTTGTAGCGTAATGACGACCACTCGACAACTGCGAGTCCGATCAGTGCGTTTGCGCGCGCGTTGCTTGGAGCACCGAGTCTTTGCAGAGCGTCGCTGTACATCGCGCGGGCTTCCTCTAATGCGCCCGTTCGCCAATAGCAACAAGCCAGTTCCGTTCGTGCTTCCGCTGCCCGCTTTGAGTCTCCCAACGATTCAAAAAGAGTAATGCTTTCGGTCAACAAGTCTTTGGCCGCGTCCTCTGATTCCTTGATCTCATTTCGACTGCCGATCCATCCGGTCAAGATTCCAACAGTGAACAAAACTTCGGCGGCAATGGACGGATGAAGTCCGATCACTTTCGGACGGTCGCCTAACCGTCGCCACAGCGGGCGCATGATCGCTTGCGCCGCGTCATATTCACCTTTGTCTTTTAGTTCTAAAGCCGCGCGACATCTGCGGACTGCCTGCTCGTTGGCGGTTAGGTGGGATAGCTCCAGCTTCGGCGTGGCTGTTCGCATGAGAAATTGAGATTTTCGGAAAGTGAGTAACCGAATAACTGCGAAGGGGATAGTAGTTTCCTGTGAAGCGCCTTGCAAGGTTTCTTGCGTTGTTGTTCTATTCGATTCGATGTAAAGACTCTTACATCTTTTCAACCTCAAAGGAGAACCAACCATGAAACGATTACTGATGACGGTCGCCTTGATTTGCGCTCTCACAGGCTCGGCACTCGCGGGAGACATGCCTACGATTGGCGTTACTGCGCCCGCGCCTAGCGGAACAGAATCAAGTGCGGTGGTTACTGTGTTACTCACGATCATTAACTTAGTAGTCTAGTAACTCGGTTCAACTTTCGGTTAGCCAAACTGCTTTCGGGCAGTAGGGTGGTGGTGTGCCTCACGCCGCTGCCTCGATTGAAAACGCAGTCTCGATGCCCAACTCGTGAACCGATTGAATGACAACGCAAAGATTATGACAGAGCACCTTGCAGAGTGCTTCGTTGATCTGCGCGGTCATGGTCTTGCTGCGAAGTCTCTGACCAAACTTTGATTTGATCATGTGGAATGTCGTTTCCACGTTGCTGGCTTGTGGTAGTGCGTCAGAAACTCCTCGCGGTTGTCCGTGTAGAATCCCAGCATCCGAGTCCAGAGC
>JALZOO010000641.1 GCA_030913905.1 Acidobacteriota bacterium | reverse complement strand
GTTCAGGACTACGACATCCTGAAAGATTCGAGAGTCATGGGTCTTCGGCCGTGCATAGAAACTTTCTCCGGGCATGTTTGTTAAAGGGTACTGCTCGACTTCCACCGCATAACCATGATCGATTGTTCGCACAGTGATGCTACGTTCGGTCGACAACGAGACTTTTGGATTCGGAGGAAGAGCGCGCGCGAACGTTAGCGGCCCGGGCAGAGTCGATTGGTCTTGTTGAAGCCTCAGCAAATCGATCAGTGACGCGCGGATGGTCTCGTGATTGAATTGCGAAGTGACATATTCCCGTCCCTGCCGTCCCATCTCAGCCAGTTCGTCTTCATCTGCAAGCATCTCGGATAGTGCCGCCGCAAAGCTCTTGTAGTCGTTGTAGATCTTGCCGGCGCCACTCTCAGTGAGATGATCGACCAGGACGTCGGATCCACCGCTGGCCAGCACAGGTGTTTCCTGGGCCATGGCCTCCATCGTCACAATACTGAAACTCTCGTTTTGAGAAGGCATGATGAAAATGCAAGCGCCAGCCATCAAGCTGTACTTCTCCTCGGCTGAGACAAAACCGCGGAAGTCGATATCAGGATGATTGGGTACCGGAAGGTCGTCCTTGCCTGCCAAGACCAAAGAAAGTTCGGAGGGAAACTCGTTCTTGAATCTGATGAAGTAATCAAACAATTCGCGGCAGCCTTTGTTTGGATCAATTCTGCCGCAATAAAGAACATAGCGCTTGTCTAGTTTGGCAGGCTTGCGAGGCTTCGTTTCGATACCGGCAGAAACGACATCACCAGGCAACTCTCCCCACAGATTCACTCCCAAACGTCGTTCAGCATCAGTAAGCCAGATAATCGACTGCGCGCGATGAGCGGCGTGCTTGTACGCCGATAGATAAGCAGGTGGCTCGTCGTGAAGTGTCGGCACCAGAAGGGCGTGGTTCCTGGGAACCTGCAATAGTCCGAAATAGGTTGTCGGATAAAGATAGGTTACAAAAATGATCGTCTGGTATTCCGACCAGTGTTGACTCAGAAAATCCAACAAGGGGGCGGAGTAAGGACCCTGGGTTCGGATGAATTCCTCCTGGAAAGAAAGACTCCATTTCAAATAACGAGGGTTGGGAATTCGCGTCTTTCCCAAA
The DNA here is from genome assembly GCA_030913905.1 of Acidobacteriota bacterium. Lineage (GTDB taxonomy): Bacteria > Acidobacteriota > Blastocatellia > Pyrinomonadales > Pyrinomonadaceae > PSRF01. The sequence continues at coordinate 888 of JALZOO010000641.1, read as the reverse complement.
ACTCGTGGGGGATATTCGGCCCATAAACGATCATGAAGCAAACTCCAATACGGGGTGCGCCCGATAGTGACGGGAAACCTCCGAATGTTGATGCCGTCTTTGGTGTCCGATCCTTCCGGCAGAACATTGGCCCAGTCAGAAATATCAAGCGCCGTAGTCGTCAACACAACGACGTCATAGTCGTCTTTAAGCAAAGTCGCGTATTGCCAGGCCAGAGACTCTGAGCCCCCCACGATGCTCTCGTGGCAGCGTTGAACGACAATAGCGACCTTCTTCATAGCAATCAGTTGGTGAATGAATTTCGATCCAGGCAACGATGGAGGTCGATCCCGACCGTTTGCTAGACCGCTTGTGATGGAGCGTGTTAAATATACCGGGAAAATTCAGTAAATGTCATCGAGTGGCCCTGATGCAGTTTTGGAGCTGCATTAGTACTCACCGAGTTTGCCGCGGCATCGGAAACCAGTGGAGTGATTAACCAGCCTGGCTATGATTAATGGCCATCCACCCCAACGATCTGCTCCATAGTAGTAGGTATCAAAAACGGTTATTGGCCTTTCATCGTTTGCCATGAGAACGGTAATGGCGCTGTCTGAATTCACATTAATGTAGCCGCCGTCAGGTCCAAAAGTGTCCACGGCGCGCCAGAGAAACAGAGCCCAAACAATCAGCGCAAATATAATTGCCTTTTTCCGCGTGATTAGGTGAAGCGAATCTGAGGAAGAAAAATTCATCTGGGGAAGCCGCTACGTTTTGCTAAAGCAAGCCCTCCATGGCGTCGATGAGTTGTTCCTCGATGCGCGTGTTGGTAAAGAATCGCTGGTACCGTTGCCATCCCAACTCTCCTAAGCCTGCGGCCACTTTTTCACTACTGACAATCGTATGGAT
>JALZOO010000633.1 GCA_030913905.1 Acidobacteriota bacterium | reverse complement strand
GGTGGGGTCAGCATAACCCCCAGTACATGGCTGCAACTGCGACACTCAGCAAGTCCGGCCACAGTATGCGTCGGTGATACCTCAACGCTTTCGGCCGACATTTTGGGACGAAACGCAGGTTCGGCTCTGACGACCGAGTTAAACGGATTGCCGACCTTCGATGCGACCTTCACGAACCACACACCGGCGCTGGGCACAGTGTCAGGCGACACAGATTTTGTTAACGGCCAGGCTAGCGCAACTTTTACGGCTACAGCGAACGGTTCAGCCAGTATCGGGGCGACGGCCGACAACGAAACAGTTGACGCTACAGTCATCGTTGAAGCAAATACGACCACAAACCCGGGAAACCAGGCAGTTTGTGAAGGCGGGACCGCTACCTTCAGCACAACCGCTTCAGGCCCAGGCCCGATAACGTTTGTTTGGAAGAAAGGCGCGACCGTTTTGAATAACGGCGACCTCGGCGGCCGTGTTTCGGGAGCTGACACGAACTCTTTAGTGATCAGTAACGTTCAGGCGAGCGATGCCGATACCTATACGGTTGAGGCTACCGGTTCGTGCGGTACGGCGAGCCAATCGGCGACGTTGACGGTTAACGACGCAACGACAGCGACTGATCCTGCTGATGCAACAGTTTGCCAGGGCGCTAGCGCAAGCTTCTCCACTACAGCGGGCGGCACTAGTCCATTCACTTATGCGTGGACCGTTGATGGCTCGCCGGCTGGTACCACTTCGAGCATCAATGTGGCTACCGGTTCACTCAGCGTTGGCAATCATAGCGTGGAGGTTACCGTTTCGGGCGCGTGCGGCAATGCGATGCAAAGTGCAACGCTGACCGTGCAGGAAGGCACGTCCACAACGGATCCGGCTGATGCAACAGTTTGTCAGGGAGCGACGGCAAGCTTCTCGACAACAGCGTCAGGCACTGGCCCATTCACTTACGCGTGGACAGTAGACGGCTCGCCGGCTGGCACCACCTCCAGCATCGACGTGGCTACGGGGTCACTAAGCGTTGGCAATCATGCCGTTGAGGTTACCGTTTCAGGTAGCTGCGGCAGCGCAGTGCAAAGCGCAACGCTGACCGTGCAGGAGAGCACGTCAACAACGGATCCAGCCGATGCGACCGTTTGCCAGGGAGCGACTGCTAGCTTCTCGACGACGGCGTCGGGCACTGGTCCATTCACTTACGCGTGGACAGTGGACGGCTCGCCGGCTGGCAGCAGCTCGAGCATCAACGTGGCTACGGGCTCACTAAGCGTTGGCAATCACACGGTTGCGGTTACCGTTTCAGGTACATGCGGAACCGCTTCCCAAACTGCGACGCTGACGGTTCAGGAAACCACGTCAACAACCGATCCGGCCGACGTAACAGTTTGTCCGGGAGGGATGGCAAACTTCTCGACGACTGCATCAGGAACTGGTCCATTCCACTACGCCTGGACCGTAGACGGCCTACCGTACAACGGCGATAGCCCAAGCATCAGCGTTAATACGACCGGGATGAGTCTGGGCGCCCACACGGTGTCAGTAACAGTCACCGGAACCTGTGGTAGCGCGACTCAGAGTGCAACCCTGACCATTGCCGATTCGGCTGGTCCAACAATTACGTTGCACACTCAGTCGATTTCGCTATGGCCGCCGAATCACGATTATCACACCTTCACGATTTCGCAATTCGTGGCCAGCGCTTCTGACGCTTGCGATGGAACTGTGGATATCAGCGATGTGAGGATTCTGCAGGTCACCAGCGATGAACCGGAAGAGAACCCGAATGGCGCCGACGGCAACACGCTTGATGACATCGTCATCGCCCCCGGTTGTACTTCAGTTCAACTACGCTCTGAGCGTGATGGAAATCTCAATGGACGCGTCTACACCATCACATTCATCGTCTTTGACAGCAATGGAAACTCTAGTACGGCGACTGCAACAGTCACTGTACCCAAGACCCAGTTCGGTGCTCCGGCCACCGACGATGGACCACAATACACTGAAACTTGTCCTTAGTTCTCGACAGGGGCGCGGATGAAGCGCGCCCCCCTTCGAGACTATCGAACGTTTGTTTCTGAAGGAGTGCCTCATATGAAAAACGCCATCGGTAAGAGTGCTGCAATCAAGCCGGTCGCCATTCTGGCCGTCGTGCTGTCCTTTTTGGCTTTTCCCTTATTAACGGGGGCCAACGCGCCGAGTCACACGGTAACAATTGTCAACAATTCGAGCCGCGAGATTCGTCACGTCTATTTTTCGACAGCCAATAGCGACAACTGGGGACCTGACCAACTAAATAACGTTGTGATTGCACCGGGAGGCACGCATAGCCTAAATAGCAACTGTTCAGCCTCGGAGACCAAGGTTATCGCGGAAGATCAGGATGGCTGCTTCTATTACCAGGTCGTGTCCTGTTCAGAGAATAGCGGCTGGACCATCAACAGCAATTCCGCGCGCGATTGTGGATAGCAATTGAAAGACTGCCTGCTTAGCCAATTGCTCTGAGTGCAATTCCGTTTGCTTCGACGCAGTTCTCCCCAATCACTGTCCCGACGACAGTGTTTACCGCACAACACGCAAGCCGAACGGGCCATTTAGATCCCGTTCGGCTTGTCTTATGAATAGTGACTCGGTTCATCCACAGACCAATATCGTTTTTAATGCCTAAAAGCTTGACCAAAACGAACGGTTGGCACTACATTAGGGCGACCTTTCAAATGACCGGTGATCGGCACTGGATTCCATCAACTCATAGCAGCCTTTAAGCAAGCCTGAATTCCGTTTTGATACCTGAAACAAGGAGATCTCAATGCGTTACGCCCGAGCGACTCAAAATGTAGCCGCCCCTGCCGCTACCTCTATCAAGCTTAGACCTATTCACGTCATCATTTTCGTTGCTTTCGCAGTTGCCGGCATTTCGATCTTCCTGTTTAAGGCAAGTCCTTCAGTCGAATCGAAGCAAATGACCACCGTGTTCGCGGCTAACCGCGGCGGGGCGTACGTGAATCTCAAAGATGGCAAGGCCTTACGCGTCTCGAAGTTTGATGGGCCGCAGGACGCTGCTGA
>JALZOO010000629.1 GCA_030913905.1 Acidobacteriota bacterium | reverse complement strand
ACCGAAACTTACAACGCCGTAGCCTTCTTGCCAGTCGAGTAATTTCCGATTCGCTATTTCGTGGTTGATATAGAAAGAGCTTCCACCTTTCAGCTTCCCGATCCACTCGCTAATTAAAAGACTCGGCGGAATCGTTGCCACCACATGCATGTGGTTCTCTATTCCACCCACCGCGTGGAAGAAGACGTTCTTCGTTTTTCGGATTTCGTGTTCGAGGTGATGATGGAGGCGGCTTTCAATTGCATCGACTAATACGGGGTCATTATTCTTTGTGTGCCAGGTCATATGCAGATTGATCTCGCTGTAGACGTTCTTGGGCATGACATTCCTTTCCAGGGGCGCGTCTTAGAAAGCTGATAGGAAATAGGAATGTTGCTCAGTAAGTCTAGCAGTTGACGTTGAGAGGAGTTTCTACTTGATGCAAGGAATTAGGCGCGCAGTCGAAAGGCCGCTAAAGCGGCCTGAGAAAAGTTGGGTCCCTGCGCTCAACCAGCCGTAAAACGGCTGGCCTAACAGCCCTGCGGGGCTAGCCGCCTGAAGGCGGCAAACAATTCGTCGACCTTCGGCTTATTTGCCTGCGCGTAACCAGCCTTAGAACTGCTGGCCTAATGGCCCTGCGAGCCAGCCGCCTGAAGGCGGCAAACAACGCGCGATTATTGGTTACTTTTCTCACTCGTCCGCTACGCGAACTAATTCCCTCCTACGCCGCCTCGCGATCATCCACTGCCCGAAACACATCGATGAGTGCCATTGCCAGCACCAGCACCACCGGACCGAGCACGATTCCCAGTACCCCGAAGACTTTTAGACCACCCAACACTGCAAAGAAGATTAAAAGCTCATGCAGCTTAGTTCTGCTTCCCACCAGCTTGGGCCGGAGGAAGTTGTCGATCATCCCGATCACCAGCGTTCCCCACAACACCAGCAGGATGGCCTTCATGTAGTGTCCGGTCGCCGCCAGGTAGATTGCCGCCGGAACCCAAACCACAAAGGCGCCCAGCATCGGAATCATGGAAAGGAAAACCATCACGACACCCCACACCAATGCCGAAGGAACGCCTAACACCCAAAATGCGAGCCCGCCCAACGTACCTTGTATGACCGCAATTGCCAGCACTCCGTAAACGCTGGCGCCTATGACGTCGCCGGTGCGCTCCATAATACGTTCTGCTTGTTTCCGTTCCAGCGGCAGCGCGTCGCGCACTGCGTCGAAAATACTGTCGCCGTCTCGGAACAGGTAGTACATCGTGAAAATAACAAAGAACATTTGCACGATTACACCAACCACTCCACCGATAAACCCAAGTGTCCGGCCTGCCAACTGTCCGCTTACGCCCTGGAGCTGTTGGGCAAAATATTCGCCCGATCGCAGACTGTCGACGTTGACATATTTACTGAGCCAACCAAGCAAACGTCCGGTGCCCGGAGAATTTGGATCGAGCAGGTAGTTAATCGTTGACTGAAGATTCTGGCTTGCCCCGGAGAGTTCGTTAAGGACCGCGATCGTAACCAACGCGACCGGCACAAGGATCGTAAGGATCACCAGGATGCAGGAAAGCAAGGCACTGAGCGCCGGCTTCTTGGTTCGTCGCAGGATCCGCAGGTGTATGGGATAGAAAACGATTACCAGCACAGCCGCCCAAAGCAGAACGCCGGCGAAAGGCTGGACCATCAACCAGCACAAATACACGGCCAGGGCCGTCACCGCCAGCAATACCCACCATCGCACCTGCCGCGTGTAATCAGTCATGGAACTCTCCTGTTAAAGCGTTTAGAAGACTGCCTTATCTAACATCTTGAAGCTGCGTTGGCAAAGAAGACCGGTTCGGCGCTTAGGATGCCTGCGTTACAAGCTCTAGTTTCTCGGTGTATGATTTATCAGACGCGGAATCCCCTCCTGAGGTGAACTCAAGTGGCCCAGGTCATCGAAGCATCCAAGCAAGACACACCCGCCGAAACGACCCGCAAGTGGGTCTACCTGTTCGAAGAAGGAAGCGGTGAGGACAAGTCGCTGCTGGGCGGCAAAGGCGCCGGGCTATGCGAAATGACTCGCGCCGGCTTACCGGTGCCGCCGGGTCTCATCGTTACTACCGAAGCCTGCAACGCCTTTTTCGAAAACGAAAAGAATTTTCCCGAAGGCTTGTGGGAGCAGGTAAAGGAGGCGTTGCAGCGGATTGAAGAGAAGGTAGGCAAGAAGTTTGGCGACCCACAAAACCCTTTGCTGGTGTCGGTGCGTTCAGGCGCAGCCTTCTCGATGCCGGGGATGATGGACACAGTCCTGAACCTGGGCCTCAACGAGGAGACGGTTCAGGGCTTGGCAGCACAGACAGGAGATCTTCGTTTCGCGCTTGATGCGTATCGTCGCTTCGCCTCGCTGTTTGGCGAGATCGTCATGGGTGTGGCCCACGAAAAGTTTGAGCGAGTGATGGACCGCTTCAAGGCACAGACATCGGGCGGACGCGATACCGATTTGAAGCCTGACCACCTTCGCGAAATCATCGCCGCTGAAAAACAGATAATCGGCTCTGAACAGCACGCGATTCCGGAAGACCCTTACGAACAACTGCGCGTAGCAATTGCCGCCGTCTTCAATTCCTGGATGGGCCGTCGCGCTGTGGACTATCGCCGCGTCAATCGTATTCCCGATTCGCTGGGCACTGCCGTCAACGTCCAGGCAATGGTGTTTGGAAACATGG
>JALZOO010000622.1 GCA_030913905.1 Acidobacteriota bacterium | reverse complement strand
CGCGCCGGCTTTGTCTGGAACCGCGAGATGCTCGAGCAGGGACGCGAAACGGTCAAGTACACGCGATGACTGCCATAGCCAATTTCCAATTGGCGATTGCCGATTGAAAGATTCACCAAGTGTAGTTTCAAAATAGTTGTTGCTCCCACGGCAGCTATGAAAGCTGAAGACTTAAAGCAGCGGACGAAGCAGTTTGCGCTCCGGATTCTAAAACTGGTCGCTGCGTTGCCCAATACTGTTCAGGGCCGCGCCATTGCGAACCAACTGGTTCGGGCAGGAACATCAGTGGCCGCAAATTACAGAGCCGCCTGTCGCGGCAGATCGAAAGCAGAATTCATAGCGAAGCTTGGCACGGTGGAGGAAGAGGCCGACGAAAGCGCCTTTTGGATGGAGCTAATTATCGAGGGCGAGCTCTTGCAGAAACGTGCGGTTGAGCCCCTACTGGCTGAGGCCAACGAATTGGCAAAAATAATGGCGCGATCGCGCATTTCGGCATCGCGAAATCTTCGGCAAACTAAGTCGGCGGTTGTATCTGATTCAAAACCGGCGGCAAATCGGCAATCGGCAATCGGCAATCGGCAATGATTCTTTCCGGCTGGGAAGCAGTCTTCTTCTGGATTTTTTCCATCGCGGCCATCTTAGCAGGGCTCTTGACTGTGATGGCCCGCAACACCATTCACAGCGCCCTCTTCCTAATTTCATCCCTCGTTTCAGTCGCCGCGCTCTTCATTTTGCTGGGAGCCGAATTCATCGCGGGCGTCCAGATCCTCGTCTACGTCGGTGGCGTGATGGTTCTATTCCTGTTTGTGATCATGCTGGTAAACGTCGGCGCGGAGGAACGCGGGCGTGAAGAGATATTCAACAGGCCCCGACAGGTAACCACCAGCGTTATTTTTTGCGGACTGCTGGCGCTTGGGCTTATCTACGCCGTCAATGAAGGCTATGCCGGGTTGGAGAAACAGGATTCGATCAAGATAGGCGCCGTTGCAGGGCAACTACGTGCGCAGGAACAAAACCTGCAGCCGTCAGGCACCGGCTCTTCCAGAATAACTACGCAAACTGAACGCGTTGGCAGCAGTCTTTATCGTTATGCATCGTTGCCGTTTGAAATAGCCAGCGTGCTGTTGCTGGTAGCGATCATCGGTTCAGTGATGTTAGCGCGAACACTTAAGCAGGAAGCTGCAGTTGACGACGTTTCTCCGGACGTTTTGCAGAAAGAAGCGGCCAACGATCCGGAACTTGCGAATATCCAGTCAGATCTAACAGCCCAGACAGAGTTAACGACTTAGACTTTGATGCATATTCTTCTGCTCAACCTGTTTCCTTCGGTTTACGGCTTGATACTTCAGGAGGCCGGCGCCGGACGCGTGGCAACTGCGTGGGAAAGAGCGCAGCATCCCGACCTCTCAAAATTTCTCGTTATCGGTGCTTTGCTTTTCATCATCGGTGTTGCGGGTGTGCTGACGCGCCGCAACATCATCGTCATCTTCATGTCGATTGAATTAATACTGAACGCGGCGAACCTTAATTTCATCGCAATGTCTCGCTATCTGGAAGCGACCGGCAACATGAATGCTGTCGCAGGACAGATCTTTGCAGTGTTCGTCATCGTCGTGGCCGCGGCTGAGGCGGCCATCGGTCTCGGAATTGTGATTGCGCTCTATCGGAACAAGGAAACGATCTGGGTTGATGAGATTGATATCTTGAAGTGGTGACAAGTGACTAGTGACAGGTGACAAGTAAAACCTGCTTGTCTTGAACCTGGCACTTGTCACCTGTCACTCGTCACCTGTCACCGAAATGCATAGGTACATCTGGCTAATTCCTCTGTTACCCCTTGCCGGCGCGGCCATCAACGGCCTGCTGGGACGGAAGCTTCGTTTTTCAGAAAAGCTGATCGGCGGCATCGCCGTTGGCTCGATTGCGCTGTCCTTTCTTCTTACCGTCGCAGCCGTTTACTCCTACGCGTTTAGCAGTCACGCGATGTATCCGGAGACTTACGTCACCAGCCAGGACGGCGCATTCAAGTTTTCGTGGATACCGGGCGGAGCCGTACGGCAGACGCTCGGTTCCCAGGAACGATTGTTGGGAACTCTTCACGAAGAGGCTGAAGCCAAACGCGCCGAGTTGCCGGCAGACCAAAGAGACCAACCTATTCTGGTCGCGGGCGTTGCGGAAGAACGAAGCTCCGTCCTGGACGTCGAGTGGAGTTATCAGCTCGATGCGCTGTCATCGGTCTTCATGCTGATAGTGACCGGCGTCGGGCTGTGCATTTTCGTTTTCGCCACAGGCTACATGCGCGGCGACACCGGCTTCTACCGGTTCTTCGCTTACATGGGCCTGTTCATGTTTTCGATGCTGGTGCTGGTGATGGGCTCGAACTTCCTGATGATGTTTGTGGGTTGGGAAGGCGTCGGTCTCTGTTCCTACCTTTTGATTGGCTACTACTTTGATCGCCAGGAAGCGGCCAATGCTTCCCGCAAGGCGTTCATCACTAACCGAATCGGCGACTTCGGATTTGCGCTGGCAATCTTCGGCGTCATTGCCACGTTTGGCACAACTCAGTACGCGGATGTGTTTGGCCAGGCTGCGGCGTTTCCTCTCGAGCCGCTGGGTCATTGGGGACTGCTGTCGTGGATTGCGCTTGGACTCTTCATTGGCGCTTGTGGCAAGTCAGCCCAGCTTCCTTTGCACGTGTGGCTGCCGGATGCGATGGCTGGTCCAACTCCAGTCTCCGCGCTGATTCACGCTGCGACTATGGTGACCGCCGGTCTTTACATGGTCACGCGCACCAACGTTATCTTCCAACATTCCCAGACGATGATGATGGTAGTTGCGCTGGTTGGTGCAGCGACGGCAATCTTCGCGGCCATCATCGGAATCACGCAGAACGACATCAAAAAGGTTCTTGCTTATTCAACCGTTTCGCAGCTCGGATTCATGTTCATGGCGTGTGGTGTCGGTGCTTTTGTGATTGGGATCTTTCACGTGATGACGCACGCCTTCTTCAAGGCCTTAATGTTTCTCGGCGCCGGCAGCGTCATTCACGGGATGCATCATGAGCAGGACATGCGACGGATGGGCGGTTTGAAGAAGTACATGCCCTATACGTACATCACGTTTCTTGCTGGTTGGTTAGCCATCTGCGGCATCATTCCGTTTAGCGGCTTCTGGTCGAAAGACGAGATTCTCTGGAGCGCGGCTTCGACGACGTACATTCCCGTCGGATGGTTGGTTTGGCTGGTGGGGACCATCGCCGCTACCTGCACTGCGTTCTACATGACACGATTGGTGGCGATGACCTTTTGGGGCAAGGAACGCTTTCTCGATCACCCTCATGAACACACGCCTGGGCACGAGGTACACGATCAGGATCACGAAACACCTGCACACCACGTACACATTCCGCACGAGTCGCCGCGATCGATGTGGATACCTTTGGCAGTACTTGCTGTGCTGGCAACCGTCGGCGGTTTTGTGGGAATAAGCCCTGCGTTCACTGGCGGTCATCACGTCGGCGGCCGTATGAACATTGTCAATTTCCTCGACCCGATCATCTGGAACCCCGCAACACGGCTGTTCGGCACGCATGAAGTTGTTGATAGCTTCGGTAGGCCGCTGGAATCAGAAACTCATGCTGTGGCCAGCGTTCTCACACCTGAAGAACTCCCGGTTGAGGCGCCGCCGCCGCCATACGGACACGAAGGTTTCAATCTTGCCCACGCTGTTGAGTCTGTGGTTCACAGCCATACCTTAACTGAGTGGGTGTTCATCATTATTTCACTACTCGTAGCGGGATTAGGCATTGGACTCGGTGTGCTCTTTTACGTGAAGAATCCACGCTTGCCGGACATTTGGGCCTCGAGGCTCAAACCTCTTTACGAGGCGAGCTACAACAAGTTTTGGGTAGACGAGATCTACGGCTGGGCAATTACGCGGCGCGTGATGGATCTGTCGCGCGGAGTTTTCGCGTTTGACTCAAAAGTTGTCGACGGCGGCGTCAATGGATCAGCCTGGCTCACCAGGCTTTCGAGCCGGATCACCGGCGGAATCGATCAATACTTCGTCGATGGTTTGGTCAACGCGATTGCCGCTTTTGTTGTGCGGCTGATGTCGCCACTGTTTCGCGCGGCGCAGACAGGCTTTGCGCAGAACTATGCGCTGGTGATGGTGTTGGGACTCGTCGCGGCGGTGGCGCTGTTTTTCGGTCCCGACATCATGAGGGCCGTTAAGGGTTTCCTTATCGTTTTCATCTGACAGCTGATTGTGATGGATCTTATGACTGGGTACGTGTCTCACGATTTTGCAGACGAGAGCATCGAAGCAAAGACAAAATGGTTTGCTTCGCTTTCGATCGAAGAAAGGATGAACATCCTGATCTCATTTACTAGTCTGATCCTCGAAAACAATCCGGAGATAGTAAAGAAGAAGCATGATAGACCAGCTTCAGACCGTATTCGCGTCCTTTCAAAAGAATGACGTCAGATACTTAGTTATCGGTGGCATAGCCGCGGTGCTCTATGGCGTACCGCGTGCAACATTTGATCTGGATATATTAATTCAGCCGACGAAACAGAACGCCCAAAATCTTTTGGAGGCGCTGGCGCAGCTGAATTTTGGTACGGCCGACATGATTACAGCCGATGAGCTCGTCGATACGGAGATTACTATTTTCACTGACAGGGTTCGCCTTGACGTGCAAACATCAACGCCCGGAATTTTGTTTGACGAGGCGTGGCCAAGGCGAGTGAAAATGTCTTACAAGGGCCAGGTATTCGACGTAGTCTCGCTCGCTGACCTAATTAAATCCAAAACCGCAGCTGGCCGCGAGATAGATTTGGAGGACGTCAGGCTTTTGAAGTTAGTGCAGAAAGAATCCAACAGCGAGGACTAAACGACTTATGAACAATCTGCACATTCTTTCCATCGTCACCTGGCTGCCCACGCTTGGCGCGCTGCTCATTCTGTTTCTTTTCAAAAAAGGGCAGGGCGCGTCAATTAAGAAATTCGCGACTGCCTGGTTTGGTGTCGCCTTCATCGCGTCGCTGGTGCTGTTGAAATATGACCGCGCACTCGGCGGCATGCAGTTTCTCGAAGATCACCAATGGATTCCGGTGATTGGCGCGCGCTATCAAATGGGCGTGGACGGAGTGGCAGTGTTGTTGATTGTGCTCACCACGCTGCTAGGCGTAATTGCCGCGTTGTCGTCGTGGAAATACATCGAGAAGCGAGAAAAGGAATACTACGTACTGCTGCTGCTCTTGCAGACCGCAGTTGTCGGCGTGTTCACTTCGATGGACCTCTTTCTGTTTTACCTGTTCTTCGAAGTATCGCTGGTGCCCATGTACTTCCTTATCGGAATCTGGGGCGGTGAAAACCGCCTGTACGCGGCAATCAAGTTTTTCCTCTATACCCTGGTTGGGTCAGTTGTAATGTTACTCGGCGTCTTGAAGATGTATTTCCTGACGCAGGACACTGCCTTGACGAGCCAGATCACACAGGCAACGGTGGATCTGCTTGCCGGTAATCCTCAAGCAAGTACGCTGGTGAACAACAGTTATCAGGCAGCACTGGCCAACGGCACCGGCACGTTCAATATTCTTTACATGCAGGCACTGGGATCGGTGTTGCCGATGGGCGACATGCAGGTGCTGCTCTTCTTCGCTTTTGCGCTCGGCTTCGCCATCAAGGTTCCGATGTTTCCTTTTCACACGTGGCTTCCCGATGCACACGTGGAAGCGCCGACTGCCGGCTCCGTCATACTTGCCGGCGTATTGCTGAAATTAGGCACCTACGGTTTCTACCGCTTTAACCTTCCGATGTTTCCGGCTGCTTCTGCTGACGAGTCTTATTTCGGATCTTTTGGTGTGCGCAGCGTCATGATCTTTCTGGCCATTGTCGGAATCATCTACGGTGCACTGGCCGCGATGTATTTCGTGGTTAAGAAAGACGGTGACGTTAAGAAACTGGTCGCGTATTCATCCGTGTCGTCCATGGGCATCGTGATGCTCGGTCTGTTTTCATTGAATCCAAACGGATTGAACGGCGCCGTGCTTCATATGATCAACCATGGCATCTATTCGGCTGCGCTCTTCCTTCTGGTCGGCATCATTTACGAACGAAGGCACACGCGCAATGTGGCGGAGTTTGGTGGCCTGTCGCACGTCATGCCGGGTTACGCGGCAGTGTTCATGGCGATGGTGATGACGGCGATTGGATTGCCGCTCCTATGTGTCTTCATCTCAGAATTCCTGTCGTTGCGAGGCGCCTTCGAAGCGAACCCAATGTGGGCCGCTTGGGGCGCGTTGGGAATTATCCTGAATGCCGGCTACATGCTTTGGCTCTACCAGCGAATGTTCTTCGGCACGATCGACAATCCAAAAAACGAAAAACTATTCGACCTGAACACGCGCGAGTGGGTGTACATGACGCCGCTGATAATCATGTCGCTCTGGATCGGCGTCTATCCCAAGCCGTTTCTCGACTACATCGCCAAGCCGGTCAATGCTGTAGTGAGGCAGGTGCGGCCCAACTATCCAATTCCCGGCATGCCTCCAGCCGTTACACAGCAGGCAGCGACAGTACCGCGCAAATAGTTCTGAGTGCTGAGTCCTGAGTACCGAAGACTGACAACTGACGACTTGACTGAAGACTGAAGACTGACTGATGTTCTTATTCCAAGCCAACACCACCGCGCTGTTCAGCGTAGCCGACCTGCAGCTGATTGCTCCCGAGCTGATCCTGACCGTGTGTGGGTGCATCGCGCTGGTGATGGAGGTTGTGCTCCCGTATCGCAAGAGCAAAGTCATTGCCTACTTCTCACTCATCAGCGTTGCGCTCGCCTTCATATCGCTTGGTGTTCAATACAAGTTCGCCGGTGATGCTTTACCGCTCACCGGGTTTTACGGAATGGTGCGGATTGATGGCTTTGCACTCGTCTTCAAAGGCATCTTCCTAATCGGCGCGGCGCTGGCCATTGCAATCTCCACGCGTTACCTCGACATCGAGGGCGAACAACACGGCGAGTACTACGCTCTGGTTCTCTTTGCCACCGTCGGCATGATGTTTTTGGCCTGCGGCTATGACCTGATTGTGCTTTACATCAGTCTGGAGCTGATGGCCCTGACCTTCTACGTGCTGGTCGCTTTCACAAAGCGGGAGAAGCGGTCTAACGAAGCGGCGATGAAGTACTTTCTGCTGGGGGCATTCTCTTCAGGCATCCTGCTCTATGGAATGTCGCTGCTTTACGGGATTGCAGGCTCAACCAATCTGGCCGAGATTGGACAGAGCTTGGGAGCCATCGTCGCGGGCGGTAGCCAACCGGAGGGATCCGCGACGCTGAGGCCGATGCTGCTCCTGGGAATGATTGCGCTGGCCGCCGGGTTGTTTTTCAAGATTGCCGCCGTGCCGTTTCATATGTGGGCCCCGGATGCGTACGAAGGCGCGCCCACTTCAGTTACAGCCTTTCTTTCCACCGGCTCGAAAGCGGCAAGCTTCGCACTCTACGCGCGAATTTTTGTCGAAGCCCTTCCGAGCATGCGCGCAGACTGGGCTCCGCTGCTCGGCATCGTGGCGGCCATCACCATCATGGTAGGGAACTGGGCTGCCGTGACGCAGGAGAACTCGAAACGTCTGCTCGCGTATTCTTCAATTTCAAATGCTGGATATCTGTTGCTGGGATTGGTAGCAGGGAACAGTTATGGCTACACCGGCCTGGTGATTTATTTGCTGGTCTATACGCTGATGAACATGGGTGCATTTGGCGTCGTGATCAGTCTGAGACGACGCGGCATCATCGGTGACAATGTGGACGACATGGCCGGGCTGGCGCACAAGGCTCCTGGTATGGCGGCGATGATGGCCCTCTTCATGTTGTCGCTCGGTGGGTTGCCGATGACCGGCGGGTTCATTGGAAAGTACTTTCTGTTTGGTGGGTTGCTTCAGCGTGGAGCAGCCGATGGGAAGAGCTGGTATTACTGGCTGGCAGGCTGGGCTGTCATCAACACCGTCGTTTCTTTTTACTACTACGTACGCTTCATCAAGGTCATGTATCTCGGCGACCGGATTGCCGACGACAAGCCTTTGTCTCTTTCCCCCGCGTTGCAGACGGCGCTGGTCGCTTCGTTTGTAGGAATTATCTTTATAGGCGTTTATCCTCAACCGCTAATTGAAATCGTTCAACGGCTGCTTGGCCGTTAATCACAAATGTCCTACCCCCTGAGAGCGAGTGAGTAATGGACAGCCTTTTGCCCGGCGAAGATTTGATTGAAGCCGGCATTCGTGACTTACACGCCGGCCGCGAAACCATTGCCGCGTTATTGGTGGCTATCGGCGCTCCGCGTCTCAGGAGAACAGGTCTCGAGCTCCCTTCTAGCCTGCCTAAAAATCCCGAACATCGTTTGTATGATCTGTTAGCGAAAGACGATTCAGACTCAGCGCATTCGCGATACAACGCCTTCATCAGAAGATTGGTCAGTTATGAGCGAGCAGCGGAATGCGTGAAAAAGTAACCGCCGCACGTTTGCAGGAGTTTATGAAAAGGCTCGGCGAAGCCGCTGCTAGGCCGGCCCGGATCTTTCTCGTCGGCGGCGCATCTGCCGTGTTGCTGGGGTGGCGGGAAACCACCATAGACATCGACCTAAAAGTTGTTGCGGAAACGGATGATGTTCTTCGCAGAGTTCCCGAACTCAAGGAACAGTTGCAGGTGAATGTCGAACTTGCCTCGCCAGATGACTTCATACCTGAATTGCCTGGGTGGCAGGATCGAAGCCGTTTTATTCAACAGAACGGCTATCTAACTTATCTGCATTACGATTTCTACGCGCAGGCTCTCGCAAAGATTGAACGCGGACATGAAACCGATTTGCAGGATGTCCACGACATGATCCATTCCGATCTGGTAGATCCCTCCAGGTTGCTCCAGTTCTTCAATGAAATAGAAGAAGAGATGTATCGTTACCCTGCCGTTGACGGCAGGAAGTTTCGTACAGCCGTTGAGCGAATAGTGCAGGAAGGCAAAGACAATTAGCACCGATCATCCACACGTAAAACAGCATCTGTATTGGGAGATGAAACGAGATAAGCACCGTCAGCAACTGAAGCAGTCAGCCTTTCTGCGCGTAGCATGATGCCACTCTTCTACGTCCTGGCGGTCATCGTTGTTGGGCTCGGTGTCCTTTCGCTTCGAAACGGTCTTAAATTCGCGCGTTACGTGCGAGACGAAACCGCCCGTCCCCTTCCGGCATTCACTCCGTTTGTCTCCGTCATCGCGCCCTGTCGTGGCCTGGACCAGGGCCTGACGGAGAACATTGCCGCACTCTTTGGTCAGGACTATCCCTCCTGCGAGATTGTTTTCGTCACTGACAGCTCGAGTGACGCCTCACTTCCTCTCATTGAAGAAACTATCAGGGGCAGCAGCATTCCGGCCCGCATCGTAATTGCCGGTGAAGCGGTGGACAGCGGGCAGAAGGTGCACAATCTGCGAGTCGCAGTCGCGCAAGTTGCTCCTGAAACTGAAGTGCTTGTATTTGTCGATACTGACGCGAGGCCGCAACCAAACTGGTTGGCATCACTGGTGTCACAACTTGCCGACGAGAGACTCGGCGCCACTACGGGTTACCGCTGGTTCATTCCCGAAACCGGAGGTTTCGCATCTCATCTTCGTTCGGTGTGGAATGCCTCGATTGCTTCAGCCCTGGGCGAGCGGGGCGACAAGAATTTCTGCTGGGGCGGATCGACTGCAATACGAAAATCAACATTCGACGAGTTGCAAATAGCGGAGCGCTGGCGTGGAACGGTTTCCGACGATTTCACTATGACGCGCGTGTTGCAGGAGGCGAATTTACCGATCCGCTTTGTTCCGGCCTGTCTCGTTGCTTCGCTTGACGGTTGCACGTTTAAGGAACTCCTCGAGTTCTCTAACCGCCAGTT
>JALZOO010000617.1 GCA_030913905.1 Acidobacteriota bacterium | reverse complement strand
GCATTAAAGAGGATTACCCGTCATGTTAACTGACAAACCCGCCAGCCGAATCTCGTTGCTCTTGTTGTTGCTGACCCTTGGTGTCGGTCTCGGTGCTGAATCGATACGGGCCCAAAACCCACGATCGCCTTCAGAAACAGTGCGCGAGTTTTACAAGGCGCTGAGGGAGAAACGTTTTCGCGAAGCGTTTGCCCTGTCGATTTACAAACCGGCGCTTGAGGGCCTGTCGAAACAGGAGTATGACGACCTGGTGCCGGACTTTGAAAAGATGGCTGTTGCAGTTGCACAACGAATTCCTGCGAATGTCGAAATAACCGGCGAACAGGTCAGCACTGAGGTGGCTACTGTTTTCATGAAGGTGCTCGACGCGGACGACAAAGAAAAGCTTGAGCAGGCAACTTTGCTCAAGACAAGTGATGGCTGGATCTTGGGTGATCCTGAAAGCCAGGCGATGGTGAAGCAAGCCGGAAAGAAATTTTTCTTCAACGCCCGAATCGACGCGCATCATAACGACGTGCAGGACATGATGACTCGAATCTCACTGGTTCAGGTTGTTTACAGTCAGCAGCACAACGGACAGTTCGGCGATTTGCCTACCTTAATTGGTGCTGGACTGCTGCCAAAAGATCTCGAAGGCACTGAATCAACCGGTTATCGGTTTCGTATAAATCTAACGCCGGGCGGCAAGAGCTGGAGTGCAGCCGCCGAACCTGCGCAATACGGACGCACTGGACGGCTATCGTTTTTCCTCGACGCCTCAGGCGTGAGAAGCGGCGATACTGGCGGCAAACCCCTCCCGCCATCGCCACTCAAACTAAAGCAATAACTCGGTTGATCGCGAGCAGGAATTTCGTGAGTCGCGTATGAGGTTCCTCGTGGCCCAGCAGGAGGTCCTTGTAGCAGGTGCCGACCTCAGCGGCTTGACGATGGAGATCAGTGGCCCTGGTTCAATCGTCGGAAGCATTCAAACCGACAATGGCGTACCTCTCCCGGCAGATTTGGTGATCTTTGTGGAGCTCGTCAGCAAAACGAGTCGGCCAGGACCACCCATGCCGGTACGCGTCAGGCCTGACGGCAGTTTTATTATGGATGGCGTTCAGAGCGGCGAGACCTTCATCGCCATTGCGCTTCCACCGGGCGTCAACTCGTTTATCAAGTCGGTTACAGCGAACGGTGATGACTTGTATCGATCGCCCTTAAAGGTGACGGAACGAGCTGAAGCAGGACCTGTTCAGGTAGTGATCTCTCGGGCAGTTGGATCGTTGACGGGGAGATTGCTTGCTGAGAATGGTGGTCAGGGAATCAGCGATTTTGTAATTCTTCTTTTACCCGTCGAGCCGGAGAAGCAGCGTTTCCGCACC
This sequence comes from Acidobacteriota bacterium, assembly GCA_030913905.1. Classification (GTDB taxonomy): domain Bacteria; phylum Acidobacteriota; class Blastocatellia; order Pyrinomonadales; family Pyrinomonadaceae; genus PSRF01. The sequence goes on along the minus strand of JALZOO010000617.1, from coordinate 17,499 downwards.
ACCTACCTTACGACCCGACCCGGGGCAGACGGCAGTTTTTCCCTCACTGGAGCGCCCGGCGAATACCTTGTACTTGCTAAACGCCGGGAGGATCTTCCCGCTATTGTTAGTGAAGAATTTGTGCGTACGCAGGCAGCCAACGCCGTTCGGGTCACACTGGTATCGGGCGAACAAAAGCACCTGGATCTTCACCCCAACTAGCCATCCCATGGTTCCCGATTACACATGATGGCCGCCATAACCAGCGAATACGCGCCTCTAAATATTTCTATTGCGCCAACCGTACCCGCTAACTAGAATATTTCCGAGATCGTCCCGATTCTTCCTGGCTTTTGCCCCCTCCTCAAATCGTCCAAGGCGTTTGAAGTAGCCGACGTGTCGCAACGCGAAACGCGCGAGGCCCAGTTTAGTCACAGAAGCCGAACTCGATGGCAGTGTTGCCATTTAGAGCCTCAATCTCAGGAGAAAAGAGTGGAATTCGCACGTTCAGTCGTGTCACGCTTGCGGCGGTTTGTCGGTGACCGCCGCCGTTCGCCACGCCAGGCGGTTCGCTTGCCATTTATGATCTCCATTTCCGGCGGTGCGAAGAACCTCAACGGAACAAAGCGGAGCAGCAGCATCGGCGGGCATACATTGGACTTGAGCGATTCTGGATTGGCGCTCATTGTTCCCAGCATTCGTTTGGGTGAACACCATCTGGTTGGCGAAAATCGCAGCTTCAGCGTCAGGCTGGAATTGCCTCGTGGTCCAGTTGAGATGCAGGTCGCCCCGGTTCGTTATGAGGCGCTCGACCAGGACGCGAGCGAGAGCGGTTTCCTCATCGGAGTGAGGATCATTTCGATTGCGGATAAAGATCGAGCGAAGTTTGGCGACTACGTTTCAGAATTGTTAACGCAAAAGAATTGACGATAGTGATGGTGGCCAAGTCCCCCTTTATCCCTTGATCAGCTTTTCAGTTTGACCTCAGGCATCGAACCTCAACCACCCAAAAACTTCGGGCACATGAAAGTTGGGTTCTTCCGTTCCCGTCGGTTGCCAGGCCAGGTATCGTTCGTTTCCGACTCCCACACAACGAAATAGATTCGCGCGCCACTCGTCACCAGGTCTAGGTTTGGGGAGGGACTCGCTCCATGGAATGCGCATGCAGATCGTTATCCGGCCCTCCTCTATGAACGCTGCCACAGTCATTCCTGATTGAAACTTAAAATCTTTCAAGTGTGGCGCTGCTTTAGTGTCGAGCGTCAAATCAACCCATTCGCCGGTTGGTGCGGCTTCAAACTCCAGATAACGTTGAGGCTGGTCCGCATCCGGAGCAACAAAAATTTCGCACACGTCTCTATTCCATAATCCAATCGTCTTCACATCGATTTTAGGACTCCTGCTGATCGTCAGAGGCTCCTGCTGATTACAAATGAAGCGAACGCACATCGCGGCGTCTGACCAAATCACGCGCACTTCCGCATGTCGAGAGGCAGGAGCTTGTTCACCTGACCAAAGTTGAGTGATGTGAACCGGCTGGGTGCTGGACCACGCGGAATGGCTAAACTCGCTCGGTGACAAGTCAGTTTCAGAATAGCCGGCTCTGATTTCCTTGCCCGGTTCCATCAGAACAGGCTCCTGATCCAGCCGCCATCAACCTGCAAGGTGACGCCGGTGATGTAGGAGGCCCGCTCAGACGCGAGAAACGCCACGGCTGCTGCAATCTCTTCAGGTTTTCCAATCCGGCCCATGGGCCCCTGGGTAGCCCAGGTAGCAATGATTTCGTCTTTCGACTTTCCTAACGCAGCACTGCGCGCCTCCGCCAGTTGTTCCTGTCGCTCGGTTAGGGTGTAACCAGGAGCGACGTTGTTTACGGTGACATTGTCCGGTGCAACTTCAATTGAAACCGTCTTGGCCCAACCGGTGAGACCGGCGCGCACAGTGTTCGACAGAATTAGCCCGTCAATGGGTTGTTTAGCCGAGACAGAAGTGATGTTGACAATGCGTCCCCATTTCTGTTCGCGCATTCCGGGAAGGACCAGCTTCGCCAGCCGGATCGCTGAGAGTGCGTTGAGCTCGAACGCTTTGCGAAACATCTCGAGGTCCGCTTGATCAGAAGTAGCTGCAGGCGGACCGCCGGCGTTCGTAACGAGAATGTCTATCCGACCGGCACGTTCCCGGGCGACATTAACGAACCGTGCCGTCGCTTGATCGTCAGTGACATCGGCGCCGATGCCTGCGACAGTTGCACCCGTCTCTTCATGAATTTTCTGTGCAGCTTCGCTGGCGCGCTTTTCGTCTCGTGAACAAAGAAAAACGCGCGCACCCTCGCGGGCGAGTTCACGAGCGGCGGCGAACCCAATGCCCTTACTGGCGGCCGCAACCAGAGCGACTCGGTCTTTTAGTCCCAGGTCCATGTATTTGCCTCTTCCGTTTACCGAAATCCATCAGCCACTCGACTCGGTCTTCAGCGCCTCCAGACAGGCGGCGAGTAATTGGTTTGGATCATCGTCGTGAAACACACGTGCGCCGGTTTCTTTTGAAAACTTCTGCAGAAGGTTGGGCGCTTCGTCGGCGACACCGCCGGTTCCAGTCAAACAGCCAATTATCTTTCCTTCATCGTGGGCAATCGTGAACTCGTTGAGTGAACCCATTCCGCCCGCGATAAACAATACGACGTCGCATGATCTTACGAGCACGACGTTGCGTCCCTTCAAACCAAAACCGGTGTAGATAATTGCGTCGCAGGCGTCCAACGGCAATTCGAAATCGGCAACATGCTCGCGGCTGTTGGCCGCGGGCGAAATTCCGACATGAACAACCCCAGCATCGCGAGCCGCTTTGCCGACCACATAAACTACCCCTGTAGTGGCGCCGCTTAACAGAATGACCTCATGCGCTGCGATAGCCTCCGCTAACTCCCTGCCTTTCTGCCAGAGTGCGACTTTGCCGGCTGACGCCGCGTCGCTTGCTGAGCCCATCACTCCAACTTTGATTTTCATGCTTTAGATTAAGACAGCCACTGCGGCCCGTCGCTGCTAATGTTGAACTACTAGCGGCCACTAACGTCTGTCTACTCCAGTCCCTTCTGATCGTTGTCCCACCATCGTTTAGTTAGAAACCAGACAACGCCGGGCAAGAGGAAGAAAGTCCCCATGCCAATTACGATTACACGTGGCGACAAACCCAAGCGATCGAGCATTTCCCCAGTTGCATAATTCGAAACAGCCATAGTCAGCGTCAGCAATGCTAACTCTGCGGCAAATACTCGTCCTCGAAATTTATCATCCACGGCTCGCTGCAGCAGCACGGTAGAAAAAACCCAAAGAATGCTTCCGCCACAATGAGCGATTCCCAGAACGATCAGGGCGACCACGAAACTGGTCGCGGCGCCGAAGACAATATAGAACGCGCCTGCAATTAGAAACGCTATGCCAATCGACGTTTGCATGCGATTCTTTCCTTCACCAGAGATGCGACGCGCGACGATTGGTCCCACGGCAGTGCCGATGCCGCGAGCCGCGAATAACACACCAATCCCGGTAGCCGGGCTGCTGCCCACAGGAAATACCTTTTCACCAAACACCGCCAGCAGGGTCAATATTCCGCCTCCCAGTCCCCATGCGGGTTTTACCAGCAATAGGGCCAGGACGCGCGGCCGGCGCTTCACGTATTTTGCACCTTCCAAGGTTTCAGTGATGCCCAACGCGCGCCCCACCGTCAGTTTTTGTTTTTCGCGACGAGCACGTTTCGGAACTCGTACGCTGCCGATCAAAGCGGCCGAAAGCAGGTAAGTAAGTGCATCGAGAACAAACGCGACATCCGTCCCAAATAGCCCCGTGATCACGCCGCCAATGGCCGCTCCTAAAGTCAACATTACAGACCATGTAACCGAAGAAATAGCATTGGCAGATACGAGCTCGCGATCAGAAACGATCGAGGGGATGGCAGCGGTCTTGGCCGGTTCAAAAAAGGTTGAGAGCCCTAGTTGCAGGACAGTAAGGACGTAAATAATCCACAGGTGTTCGGCGCGACGAACAAAAAGAAAGCCCAATACCACGACCGCGCGCAGCAAGTCAGAGACAATCATTATCGAGCGGCGGCTAAAACGGTCAGCCAGTACTCCCGACAGCGGACCAAACACAAAGCTCGGCACAAACCGGGCGACCATTAACAGACCCACGTCGCGGCCCGAACCGGTCAGGTTCAGAATTATCGTGTAGAGCGCAATCGTGTTGAACCAGTCGCCCATCTGGCTGACAACCTGGCCCAACCAGATCAGCCGAAATGATCGATTGCCGCGAAGCAGCTCCAGGTAGCCTGCCGGTGGATGAGTAACCAAGTCTGTAGTCGGTAGGGTAGCCATCACGGGTGACACCGCAGCGTGCATTGCACGTTGAAATCGCCTGTTGTTGTTGAAGATAACGAAGGGTGCCCGCACAGAAAAGCAATGTCAACTGAACGATTGAGCAGGTTGACTCATTTTTGCAAATTGACTCGTCAGATTGATTACCCTTCATTTGATAGCGATATTCCCGCAGCTCACTTCGAGAAATCCCAAGCAACGTTGCCGTATTCGGCTTGCCCTTAAGCGGCACGGCAATTGAAAAGGTATGCAGCGCGGCTGAGAAGCTCTTGCTTCACGGGCTCTCCGCACGGAGTCCGAGCCGCTAATTTCGAAAGTGGTGTTAGCAACTATGTGTAACAAATCCAACTGCAACGCCATCTTGACAGGCCTCTCACCCAGCAAGGCGAGTAAAACACTCGCCCGCTTGCCCCATAACATGGCCGGAAGCAGGCTGAGTTGCTCCCAGTCCTGCTTTCGGCCCCAACCCTCGCGTCAGAGAGCTGTTGTGGGACCGAGAGTCCGAAAGAATTTGACGTTCCTCGAGATCGTTCAGCTTAGTTAAGGATACGGGATGAACCTGCTGGACATTTCTGATTACAACGCGCCTTCAAAGCGCTGTCGCGTTTACCTTTTCGCGGGAGGCGCCTTTCTTGCCGCCTGGGCCATACATCAGGCTTTCTCTCTTGCGCTGCTCAGCATAACGATCTTTGCGGGCGCAGAAGTGATCTACCTCGCGTGGTCACGGCTCATCGCCAAGACTCGCGAAACGGAAGAACTAAGCCGGTTACACTTCGCCACCGCTGAAGCTCTCGCAACTGCCATTGATGCCAAAGACCAGACGACCCATTGCCATGTTCGTCGCGTTCAGATTTACGCCGCCGGCATGGGCGAAGTCCTGTCACTCTCGCGTAATGACATCGCTGCCCTAAAGGCTGGGGCGCTGCTTCACGACATCGGCAAGCTTGCTGTCCCAGCTCATATCATTAACAAGCCCGGCAGACTAACGCCTGCCGAGTTTGACAAGATGAAAATTCATACGACTGTGGGCGCGCAGATCCTTAGCCGCGTCGATTTTCCTTACCCGGTCACCCCGATTGTGCGTCACCATCATGAGCAGTGGGACGGCCTTGGTTACCCCGACGGACTGAAGGAAGAACAAATCCCAATCACTGCACGCATTATTTCTGTTGTCGATTGCTTTGATTCAGTCAGGGAGGATCGTCCCTTTCGTCGCGGCATGACGCGCGATGAGGCCATCGCATTTTTGCTGCGCGGATCAGGAACTCATTTCGATCCCAATGTCGTCGAATTGTTCATCAAACATCTGTCTCGGTTTGAAGCGCAAATCGCGGCCGTCGGTTTGCCGCAACAACTCCCATCCGCTGAAGCGCATGAACCCTTTGCCTTAAGCGAAGTGGACATGGCGCAAACTCGCGAACGTGGTAGTTATATGGCTTACGACCAGATTAAGAGCGCGCATCAGGAGGTCTACGCGCTGTACGAAATTGCGAGAACGTTCGGCTCGTCGCTCGATGTGAGAAACACCGTGGAGGCGCTGGTCGACAAAGTTGGCCACGTCGTGCCGTTTGACACTTGCGCCGTTTATCTCTTCGACGAAGTGAAAGGCTATGCCATCGCGGCCCACGTGGCCGGAAGAAATGCCAAGATCTTGTCGAGTCGCTCTGTGGCCCCGGGTGAAGGAGTGACTGGTTTTGCCCTGGCCAATCGCAGCACGATAAATCAATTACACCCGAGTTTGGACTTGGCTGGACTCGAAATAGAACGTGAATACCGGTCGATGGCATCGCTGCCATTGTTTAAGGACGATGTTCTGCTTGGTGCCGTGTCGGTTTACTCCGCAGAGCTTGAACAGTATACGGACGACCACATGAGGCTGCTCGAAACCGTCACCAGGTTAGCTTCGGACGCATTAGCCAACGCAATGCATCACGCGGAAGCAGAATCCAATGCCTTAACCGATCCGTTGACTGGCCTGCCCAATGCGCGTTATCTCGCTTTACGGTTTGACGAGGAAGCGTCCCGCGCACGTCGCAATGGCCGACCATTCCAGGTTGTGATGCTTGACTTGGACGATTTCAAAATGGTTAACGACACGTATGGCCACAAAGTTGGCGACAAGATGCTACGAGAAATGAGCCGCATCATTCAGGGCCAGCTTCGGGAATACGATTTCCTGGCACGTTATGCCGGTGACGAGTTTGTAGCTGTGGTGCAGGAGTTAGTTGGTGCTCAGGTGGACGACCTAACCCAACGTATCGAGGCTGCTGTATCGGAGTTCTCACTGAGTGTGCGCGGTGGTGGTGAGGCATGCGTAGGCATCAGCGTGGGCACTGCAACGTATGGCGTCGAGGGAGAAACGCTCGACCAACTATTAGTGTCGGCGGACCAGGCGATGTATAGGGCCAAGTCGTCTCACAAACTCGAGAAGCTCTCGAAACAAATTGAGCCGCCTCTCGTTCCAGTCGTTGAGCTGGAAACCGACGACCTCGCATCCGTTTCGATTAATTGAATAGGGTTGAAGTAGTTATCCGGGCGAGGACTTGTCTCCTCGCCCTTTTTTATTTTCTGACCAGTTAAGTCGGCAATGCGACTCAACTCACGCGCCGACATTTTAGGAATCTTGACATTCCTGTCCTTATTCGCTTTCAATCGCTAAGTGACAAGTGCTGTAGTTCGGGCGGCCCGAGTACGGCGCGTGCTCCTGGTTGGTCACCCAGACCAGCCGGTTCGCTGGGATTGAAGCATGCCTCCAGTCAACGTCCCTAAACAGAATGCAACGGTTCTTGTTGTCAACGACAACAACACCGCGCGCGAGCGTTTGTGCTCGATTTTCGAAAAAGCCGGATATCGTGCGCTGATTGCCGAAGACGCTTCTTCCACGCTTCGCCTGGTGCAGACGGAAGCGTGCGATTTGGTGGTACTCAATCTACAAATGACTGGAGTAGATGGTCTTGCACTCTGCAAACTGCTGCGAGCGCGACCTGCAACCAGCCGGCTGCCAATAATCACCTTTTCGAATAGGGTTGATGAGGGTGAAAAGAACGAGGCGTTTGCGGCCGGCGCTGACGACTATATTGTCAGGCCTTCGTCGCCTGCGGAGATTGTTTCCCGTTCCGGTGCCCATCTAAGGGCTGCGCAACGGGAGTGGGACCTAATTGGTAGCAACCGGGAGCTGAGGTTCCTGGCGGACCTTGGCCGGGGCCTGTTGCGCGCACTCGAGCCGGAACAACTGGTGCGCCGCGTAGCGGGAGCGACCTATGAAGGCACCGGTGCGACGCTGTGTGCAGCCTTTGTAAAACTCGACGACCGACAGGATGCTACCTGCGTTTTCGATCGAGAGGGAAGCGCCGAGGATTCTTCACTGCTCGAGAGCGATCGTCTGCAGAGTTGGCTCGCTTCATCGGGCGCCGCGCCTGTTCTCTTAACTGACAAAAGCACTTTCTTTCTCAAAGACAACATTCATGAGGTGGAGTACGCGGCTCCGTTGCGCTTTGGCGGTCGTACCAAGGGCGCGTTGATAGTAGCTTTTGACAAACGCGAAAATTGCGATGACACGGTGTGTCGGCTTGTTGACGCAGCCGCACAACAAGCCGCTCTCGCGGCGCATATCTCAACTCTTTATCAGGCCGCGCGCGACGTTTCCGCAACGCTGGCCCTGGAAGTTGAGCGCCGCACCGCCGAGGTGGAAGCGCAAAAGCGTTTTATTGAAGCGATAATTGACAGCTTGCCGCTTTCGCTTTATGCCATCGATCGCAACTACAACATCGTTGCTTGGAACCGCAATCGGGAGTTGGGAGAGCTCGGCATTCCGCGCGGGTCAGCCTTGGGAAAAAATATTTTCAGCGTCCTGACGCGGCAGAAACGCGAGTTGCTGGAAGCGGAATTCGCACGCGTCTTCGATACTGGAGAAATTGAGCGCATCGAACATGAGACCGCTACCGCCAGCGGCGACTTGAAACATTGGTTGATAAGCAAGATTCCAATGTGGATCGATCGCGGCGGAGAAGTTTCTCATGTGATAACAGTCGGTGAGGACATCACCCAGCGAGTTGAAGCAAACAAAGGTGTTGCTCGCGCCGAGAAACTGGCTGCGATTGGCCGGCTGGCATCCGGCGTAGTGCATGAGATCAATAACCCGCTTGCTACCATCTCAGCTTGCGCAGAAGCTCTGGAAGGTCGCGTCAACGAAGGCGCGTTCAACGAGTCAGCGGCCCTCCAGGATCTGCGAGAGTATCTTGGCTTAATTCGCAGCGAGGCGTTTCGTTGTAAATCGATCACCATGGGGTTGTTGGATTTTAGTCGCACCCGAGCGACTGAATATGCGGTGCTGAATCTTTCTGACGTCATCGCGTCGGCTGCTCGCCTTCTGTCGCATCAGCAGCGTGGCGCCGGCATAGATCTTCAAATAGAAACGCCGGCGGATCTGCCGCCCGTTTCCGGAGATCCGGGTCAGTTACAGCAGGTGATAATTGCGCTGGCGACGAACGCGGTCGACGCGATGCCCGGAGGTGGAATGCTGAAGATTGCCGGCCGCCGAAACGGGCAGAAGGTTCTGGTTGAAGTTAGCGATAGCGGTGGAGGAATTCCCCCGGAGAATATCGGCAAAATTTTTGAACCATTCTTTACTACGAAGGAAGTCGGCAAGGGCACGGGTCTCGGCCTGGCAGTTTGTTATGGTATCTTAACCGAGCATGGTGGCAGCCTTGATGTGCAGTCCACAGTTGGCGTTGGCACTACATTTACAATCTCACTCCCGGCCATAAACGACGACGGAGAAGCGTAGGTTTGAGCGAGCAAAAAGTAGCACGAATTCTCATCGCCGAAGACGAGGCAAACCTTCGTCTGGTGTTGCAGAAGGAGTTGGAGCGACTTGGTTATCGCGTGCAGGTTGCGCCTGACGGTGAAGCTGCCCTGCGCAAGTTGGAAGAAAGCAACGTTGACGTGTTGCTTTGCGACATCAACATGCCGCGCATTGACGGGATGGAAGTGCTTCGGCGCGTCCACGAGCGACCCAATCCGCCCGAAGTGATCATGCTCACCGGTCAGGCGACTGTGGAAACCGCCGTTGAAGCTATGAAACTCGGGGCCTACGATTATCTCACGAAGCCGTACAGCATTACCGAACTCGATGTGCGCGTGAAGCAAGCGGCGGAAAAACGCCGCCTGCGCGTGGACAATCTTCGTTTACGAGAACAACTGGCCCGGCAATCCGGTCTGCCAAACATTGTCTCGGTTTCCGAAGCGATGCGAGAAGCCATTCATCTGGTCGAGCGCGTCGCTCCTTCTGAAGCGTCGGTGTTGATTACCGGCGAGTCAGGAACAGGCAAGGAGTTGATCGCGCACGCCATCCACCGGTTGTCGAATCGGGCTGAAGGATCTTTTATCGACATTAACTGCGCGGCATTTCAGGAGTCGTTGCTGGAGTCGGAACTTTTTGGTTATGAGGCTGGCGCTTTTTCGGGAGCGAAAGGACGCAAGCTTGGCCTAATCGAACTTGCTGACGGTGGCACGCTTTTCCTCGATGAAGTTACTGAACTACCGGCACAGCTCCAGGCGAAACTTCTACGCGCGATTGAGACCAGGACGTTCTTCCGTGTGGGCGGCGTGCGTAAGGTTGAAGTTAATGTTCGCATTGTTGCCGCCACCAATCGAAATCTCGATTCGGTGGTTGCCGATGGTTCGTTCCGTTCTGACCTGCTTTATCGCATTAACGGTTTTCAGATCGACCTTTCGCCGCTGCGTGACCGTCCGGAGGACATAGAACCCCTGGCTCGTTATTTACTGAATGACGTGGGCAGCACGGCTTCGCCTGAACTCGATCCGCAAGTGCTGGATGCGCTGCGCGCGTATAGTTGGCCCGGTAATGTGCGGCAGTTGAAGAACACGCTCGAACGGGCGGTTATTCTTTCGGAAAACGGCCGCATCACAGTCAACGAATTACCACCAGAAGTGCTTCGTCCAGTCGCCATTCCGTTGGCCGCTCCTGCACAACTTCAGCCGGGCGCACCCGCCGATTTCGCTCGTCCGGCCGGATCGTCTACAGCATCATTGCGCGACGTCGAGCGCCAGCAAATTCTGTCGGCTCTCGAACAGACCGGCTGGCATCGCGGCAAGACTGCCGAAATTCTCGGCATCTCACCATCGACCCTCTATCGCCGCCTGCGTGATTACAACCTCGACCGCCGCAATGGTTGAGCGACGAAGCGCTCTGCAGTAGCAAATCTAGCTTTGTTTTAGTTTTTTGCGGTCAATTTTTCCGCGATCATTTTTTGGTAGCGAGGAAACGAATTCAATCCAGCGTGGGTATTTGTAAACCGCGAGGTGAGATTTGACGAACTCTTTAAGGTCGTCAACCAGATCACTACCTGAGCCTGCCGGACTACTGCCCGAGTCGACCCGGTCGCTACCGCTCCCGGTTCTGACTTCCTCACGCAGCACGATGAAGGCTTTGGGTTTGATGAGGCCATCGCCGCCGTCGTGTCCAACCACAGCGCACTCGAGCACAGCCTTATGTTGCAGCAGGCAATTCTCAATTTCAGCCGGGGCTACAAAAATGCCGGACACTTTCAACATGTCGTCTGTGCGGCCGTGATACCAGAAGTAACCTTCTTCATCGACATGAAACTGATCACCCGTAGTGCACCAGTCGCCGGCAAACGTCTCCTTGGATTTGTCGTGAGCATTCCAGTAACACAACGAAGCTGAATCGCCTTTGATTTTCAGCGTGCCCATCTCGCCTGTGGGAAGCTGTTTGCCTTCCGCGTCGACAATTTTCGCCTCGTAACCATTAACCACTTTCCCGAGGCTCCCAGGTTTCACGTCGCCTGGTCTATTCGAAATGTAAATATGAAACATCTCCGCCGAGCCGATGCCATCGTAAATCTCTACCCCGATAGTTTTCTTCCAGCGTTCGTAAAGCTCAACCGGCAAAGCTTCACCGGCCGAATAACAGAATCGCAGACTGGACAAGTCTCTTTTAGTTGCGTCTTCTGCATTCAACATCGAGTTGATCATGGTCGGGACCGTCGTCAGGATCGTCGGACGATAACGTTCGATCATCTCGAACAGCTTTTCCGGCGTCGATCGTTCAGAAAACAATGCAGTGGCGCCGCCAACGGCGAAGGGAAACAAAAGATTAGTGCCGGTTGCATAACCAAAGAAAAGCTTCGGCACGGCGACCGTTAGATCGTTTTCATTTACACCGATAGTTCGTTTCGCAAAGACCTCGGTATTGAATGGCAGGTCGTGTTGCAGATGCACCGCCCCCTTTGGTTGTCCCGTCGAGCCTGAAGTGAACAACCAGATCGCGATGTCATCGCGATGCGTATCTGCCGGATTGCATTCATCGGGCTGAGCATTGGTTAATCCCTCGAAAGATAGCCAGCTGTTTTTGGTTTGCGGGGACAGGCCCCCTTCCTGACCCTGAGGCATTCCAACTCGAGTCAGCTCATGGTTAGGAACGGGGCCTGCCCCCGCTTCATCGCTAACAACCAAAACAGCGCGGAGATGTTTTGCGTCAGCGGTCGCTTCGCTAAAAGTTCTCAGCAGGGATTCATGAATCACCGCAACCCGAGCGCGTGTGTATTCCAGGTAGTATTTGTAATCCTCCGCAGGCAGCAGCGAATTGACCATCGTGATAACAGCGCCGATTCGTGCTGCACCAAACCACGTCGAAACAAAGGCCGGACAATCCGGAAGGGCGATTAAGACTCGATCCTCCATCTCGACACCCAGTTCGCGCAGGGCATTACCTGCGCGGTTGGACATCCGCGCCGTCTCGCCGTAGGTGTAGGTTTGATCCTGGTAATAAAGGCAGACTTTGTTTTCGCGTCCTTCCTCAAGGTTGTGATAGAGGAAGTAATGCGCCAGGTTGAAGTGTTCGGGAAATGAGACAGACATGGTTCAGGCAGAACTGGCCAATGCTTGGGAGACATATTGTTCCAACCGGACCAGCTCCTCGTCCTCCAGTGACGTGAAGCGCACTGCGAAGCCTATGTCGCTCGCTTCTTCTACTACTTCGGCCCACGGATAGATCTGCGATTCATCAGGGAAAGTAATTTCCAGCCGGATGAGCTCGCGAGGTTCGACGGTTCCGCCGCTCAGGACGAAGCAACCTGTCTTACTCAAGTTCGTCACGTGGGCCGACTGTTGAGTCAACACGCCTTCCCAACGGGCGGCAAGATTTACTTTGGCACGAGGAGATCTTCTTCGTTCGTTTTCCATCAGGATATTTGTGGAGATTAGCTATTGTTTTGCGAAAGGACAGCCCCCTTCGCCATGCTTTGAGTCCAGATAGGTGCGTGCTTCCCACAGCTCCGGAAAAAATCTCTTCTCCAGTGTGGTGCGCAAATAACCAACACCTTCCGATCCGCCGGTGCCACGCTTGGTTCCCACCATGCGCTCGACCATGTTTATGTGGTGTGAACGCCAGAGAGAAAAGTACTCATCGTGCTCCAGCAGGGCCTCAGCTAACTCAAACTCTTGGAAACGTTCTTCAAAGTGAGTCAAAATTTCAAGCACCGCCTGGGTGCGTTTGCCATAACGCTTCTTACTTTCCCCGTCGGCGAGAGATCCTTCATTCGCAGGCGCGTCCAGACCGCGCCGACTCAGCGCCGCATAGAAGGCGTCTCCTAACGAAGGTCCCTCGAATCGCTGTTGTAAACGGCCGTATGCGAACTCGTCACCGCGGAACTCATTCAAAATGTTTTCATGCTTCAGTCCTGAAGAAAACTCAATCTCGCGGAATTGCATCGACTGAAATCCGCTGGCCGGATTGAGTTCATCACGAAAGCCCAGAAAACTGATCGGCGTCATCGTCTCCAGAATGTGAATCTGCTGTATGAGTAGTTTTTCTATTTCAACAACGCGTTGCACAGCGCGCGCCGCGGCCGGGAGCCGGTCCTCACCGAGCAGCGCGATGGTGGCGTCAATCTCATGAAGGATTTGTTTGAACCAAAGTTCGTAAGCCTGGTGAATCGTTATGAAGAGTAGCTCATCGTGATGTTTCGGATCGGAGAGACACTTCTGCAGGTTGATCAAATCCTGCACCTTCAAATATGAGTTGTATGAGAGACGCGAGTCTTTACCGTAGTCGTTGGACATATGTCGTCTAAGCGTGGAAACCCGCAGTTTCCCGCATGCGTCGCGCCTGGCCCAGATGTCGCTGGCCGTGAAGTGCCGTCACGACAAAAGCGTCCGCAAGGCTGTAGCGCATCAGCGGCGTGACCGGCGAACGCAGGCGGACCTTATTGTAATCAAGCCCTTTAGCCTGTCGAACGAACTCCAAAAACACGCTCTGTTGTTTCAAGAAACTCTCCAGTGCCCCGTTGATTTTAGACTGGGACGGTCTGAATACCTTTGGCGCCGGCAAGTTTCTTCCTGTCTCCGGATTAACCTGCCTCACCAGCCAGCCGCCGACCCAGGTGGGCCGGTAGGGTACTGGCTCCTTCACCGGCCATTTCTGACGTCCTCGCGCGATTGCAGCAGTGAGATACGGACCGAACTGTTGTGACGTGGTAGTGAGATGGTCCAAACACTGCGCCATGCTCCACTTTGCCGGATCCGAAGTCCAATTCAATTGCTCTTCTGTGAGACCTGCAGCCAACTGTCTCGCTATCTCACTGTTCTTTTCGGCTTCCACTACGATCGTTTCCAACAGACTCGGAGATTCGAGAAACTGCTTCATGGTATCTCCTGTGCTTCTTAGCAGCGAATCAGCCGGAACTCACGAAGCTCAGAAGGCAGCCCCAACCGTTTCAGCGTTAGCAAATGATTGCGTATCGCGGATCTTCTTCATCTCCGCGACTACGAGATCCAATTCTTCATCCTTAGTGTAGAAATGCGGCGATACACGCACGCCGGCTCCGGGCCTATAGTCGACAATGAACTCACGTCGAATCAGCTCATTAGTGATCGCAGCTGCGTCCGGATGGCCGATAGTGACGGTGCCTCCGCGATCTGAAGCACTCTTCGGACTGGTCACCTCAAACCCTGCTCCCTCTGCCAACTCGATCAATCGCGTGGTCTGCCGGACGCTCTTTTCCCGAATGTTCTCCACGCCGATCTGGTTAATTATGTGATAACCGGACTGCGCCGCATACAACGCGGGAATCGCCGGCGAGCCGTGAAGAAAGCGTCTGATATCCGGGGCGTAATGCAGTTCGGTTTCGAAAGCAAAAGGCTGTTCGTGAGCCATCCACCCGGTAGTCTTGGGTTGGAGTTGTTGATGCAGATCAGGCCGAACGTACAAGTACCCAGCCCCCGGACCACCGCAAAGCCACTTCACCGAGCCGCCCGTTGCAAAATCAACGTTGAGATCTTTGACGCTGAAGGGAACCGTGCCCGCCGACTGGTACGCGTCGAGGACGACCATGGCGCCCACCTCGTGAGCTCGCTCTGTTATTGCTTTCGCGTTTTGCAAAAAGCCACTCTTGAACAGAACATGCGAGAACGGAACCAGCAGCGTCTCTTCGTCAATCGCCGCCAGAAACCGCTCGAGGGGAATCGTTATCCCGTCGTCCGAGGGAACAGTCTCAATCCTGAGTTTGCCCTCGCGTGCATGCGCTTCATAGACGTACATTACCGAGGGGAAGTTTAGTTCGGAATAGACTATTTTGTTTCTCTTCGGAGTTGGTTCGAAACATGAAAGTATCAGCGACTGGCAGACGGAAACATTTTGATGCATGACCACGGTGCCGGGATCAGCGCCAATGATCCGCGCCACCTGGTTACCCGTCGTAACCGGCATGTCCCACCAACCTTCGGCCCACGCGCGCACACCTCGCGTTGCCCAGGTTTCAGCATAGTCGGTAAGCAGCGTAAAGGTTTCCCTCGGCATCGCGCCCAGGCTGTGTGAAATTAAATAAACACTTTTGCCCAGAATGGGAAACTCAAGGCGCCACTTTAAGAGATCGTCGTTCAAAGGTTCTCCTTCAAAGGTTGGAAGGTGAACTTAATTTACCATAGAGAGGTGTTTGAAAGCAGGTTGACGAAAACCTGAAACCGTTCAAACGGTTTCCCGTTCGCTCGGTTGCGAGTGGTCAGCGGGCTAAAGCCACGGTGCTAATGAGAGCTTTGCGTTCTTTTTCATTAATTCGCCATGATAGAGTGAACTGAACAAGACATGTGGAAGTTTAAGAACCCGATCAAGCACAGCATTGCCGAGACTCGTTGGCCCACCGCTGAAGAGGCCGCACAGTCTTGTCTGTATCAGCCGATCCAAATTGGACCGATGACATCTGAGAGCCGCACCTGGGTGCCGGCAATGGTGCCATGGCGTGCAACTGAGGACGGTTTCGTGACCCAGGAGAACCTCGATTGGTATCGCCGTTTTGCTGAAGGACAACCGGGCGTGCTGGTTGTGGAAGCGACGGGTGTTCGCGACATTCCCAGCGGTCCTTTGCTGCGAATTGGACATGACAGGTTTACTCCCGGGCTGCGGAAGTTGGTTGAAACCGTTCGTGAGGCAAGCGGTGGACGCACCAGACTGCTTATTCAAATAATCGACTTTCTCGCGGTCAAACGACGGCCGGAACCACGGAAATATTTTGAGCGTTTCCTACAAGTTTCCGGTCGACATCGTCGCGCGCTTGCGGAGGTCACTGCAAACACAGGTTGGCTCGAGGCAGGGGAGACAAAGGTTCGTGAGTTTCTTCGCGATTCGCCGGATGAATTGGTTGAGAAGGTGCTGGACGCGCAGGAACTGGAAGCGCTTCGGTTCGGTTATCGCGAAAACGTAAAGGATCTTCATTTGCCGCACGTTGAGGAATTGCCTCGCGTGCTGCCCGATATATTTGCTGATGCAGCGGGCCGGGCGCGTGAGGTTGGTTTTGATGGCGTCGAACTTCATTACGCGCACGCCTACACGATGGCCGGTTTTCTGAGTGCGCTAAACGATCGAACGGATGGTTATGGTGGTTCACGGGAGAACCGGGTGCGACTGCCGCTCGAGGTTTATAGAACGGTGCGGAAGCGTGTAGGAAATGATTATGTGGTTGGCGTCCGCTTTCTCGGTGACGAAGTTATTGAAGGTGGCAACCGCATCGACGATGCCGCATATTTCGGAGTTGAGTTTGCGCGGGCAGGTATGGATTTTCTTTCGATTTCGAAAGGCGGAAAGTTTGAAGACGCACAACAGCCGAAAGTTGGGCAGGCGGTTTACCCGTACACCGGACAGAGCGGATACGAATGCATGCCTACGGTGCTTTCTGATGAGACGGGTCCATTCGGACGCAGCGTGCCTCTCGTTGCCGCGATAAAGCGTGCCGTCAACCAGGCCGGATTCAAAACTCCGGTGGTTGCGACAGGAGGAATAAGCACTTTTGAGCAAGCGGAAGCAATTCTGCAAAACGGGCAGGCGGACATTATTGGGTTGGCGCGGCAGGCGTTAGCTGATCCGGATTGGTTTGTGAAGGTGAGACTAGGACGCGGCGATGAAGTGAGGCGCTGTACGTACACGAACTACTGTGAAGCGCTCGATCAAGCGCACCGGCCGGTCACGTGCAAACTTTGGGATCGTTTCGAACTGGATGAGCCGGGCATTGCCACGGTAGATGATGGACGGAGGCGGCTGCTGGCGCCGGAGTGGCGGCGCGTCTCCAATGGCAAATGAGACATGGAGAATTTTCCATTTGGCATTTCTCATTTCTCATTTGTCATTGAAGATGCGTTAGGAGAGAAGTTATCGGACGCCTGCTTCCTGGCGACAGCGGTCTCATAGGCAGCAATGAACAAAGGGTCCCGTCGTCTGAGCGTATCTTCGGAAACTCGCCCGCTGCGCATCATCAACACATAAGCCAACTCAATCGGACTCAAATCCATATAGTCTCGCGCATTTTCAAACCAGCGCATGCTTTCGTATGCGGCAGCCTGGTACTCCTCAATCACAGCCCGCCGGGTGGATTCGAATTCGTCCAGCGCAGCTCCAACATCGCTGTTTCTCTGAAACGATTCGTAAAGGGCAATTGCATCTTCAATCGCCAGCTTGGTGCCTGAACCAATAGAAAAATGGGCGGTGTGCAGCGCATCGCCGAGCATTACGACATTTTCAAACGACCATCTGGCGTTCTTCACCAATAGGAAGTTGATCCACTTCGAATTGTTCGTCAACAGTGGCTCTCCCTCGAGGTCTTTTACAAACACATTCTCGAGGT
>JALZOO010000607.1 GCA_030913905.1 Acidobacteriota bacterium | reverse complement strand
CGAGAGGAAATTGGACCCTGCCGAAGCGCTTAAGCGCTTGTAGATAAAGGCTGCGCTGTGATATCGTGCGCGGCATCCAAGCGGTTTGTCCCTCGCTTTAACCATCTAGCCATTACTAGCGGGCATCCATTCCTACTTCGGGAATAGCTACCCGTCGGATGATTGTCCAACCCGGAGAGTCGCGGTGTTCGAAGTTAAGAGAAAACCCAACGAAAGCCAGAGCACTCGAGGCCCTGCGACCGCGGCCGTTCGCGCTTATCAACAAACACACTTTGATCCCGCCCAGAACCGGGTTGCGGATGTCATGGACGACATGCATCGCGCGCCGGCCACAGCCCCTGTGTTAGTCCCTGCGCCGAAAGAGAGCGCCGGTCACCAGACACGAACGCCAGTGATCACGGGCGAGGCACATTACAAAGGCCTGATGCTGATTGATGGGATCGTTGTGGGGCAGCTCGGAGCCAATGGCGGAACCCTCGCTATAAGGCAAAGGTCGAACGCTTATGCCTTATCCCGTCCGGAGCTCTCGGGCGAGATCAGCTTTAAAGATATGCTGCGTGTCAACGGGCACATTGCCGGGACGGTTTATTCAAAGACGGGCACACTGATTATTGATAACGCAGCAAGAGTGGATGCCAATGTCGAAGTGGCTGTCGCAATGATTAGTGGGACAGTGCATGGCGACATTGTGGCGCATCAACGCGTAGAGCTGGGACCGAGTGCGAAGATTTACGGCAACATCTGGACACGTTCGATTGCAGTAAAAGACGGCGCGATCTTTGACGGCGTTTGCACGATGATTGAAGCAAAATCCAACTGAGTTTTTCCCCCGTTTCGTTATTAAGTTGTTTACTGTTTAAAGAATACGTCGTCGATGAGCATCATTACAGAGGGTGAGTCGCAAGCAGGCATTTTGGAACAGCCGGCCGTTGATGATGACTTCGGTTTAAGCGTCCAATTCGAACGTTGGCTTAAAGACCTTAAAAAGCCTCGCGCGCAATTAGCGCCGGAAGCGTCAGAGGTCCCAGAGGAGAGCCCCGAGATTTATATCGGCTCGTTCCCAGGTTCAAACTGCGAAGTTACTTTTGAGGGGATATTGCA
This sequence comes from Acidobacteriota bacterium, assembly GCA_030913905.1. GTDB lineage: Bacteria > Acidobacteriota > Blastocatellia > Pyrinomonadales > Pyrinomonadaceae > PSRF01. The sequence continues at coordinate 13,244 of JALZOO010000607.1, read as the reverse complement.
TTTCGATGGCTACTCGATCGGCAACATCAATTCACCCGCCGGCACGTTGGTTTTGACAAAACGCGGCAGAATTGAAGCCGATATTAACGTCGGCACCGCCATTATTAACGGCTCAGTAACCGGAACTATTACCGCAAGCGACCACGTCGTCCTCGAGAGTCATGCGAAGGTAGCCGGCCATATCCACACATCGGCTTTGTCGGTGAGGCTGGGAGCGATTTTTGACGGCGACTGCATTTTTACGGGTGCCGCGGAGGCGCCTCTCGAAGATTGTTGGAGCAATGCAGAAGCCGAGGAACTAATGAGTTTTGCAGTCGGTGTTTGATCAACAGCACGGCTAAAACATCGAGTCGACGCAAACTCTCCTGTTACGGATTACATTTTGATTGCAGGTCTGGACAGAGAAACGTTTGTTTGACTATTATGTGTTTCCGCTTCTGGGCTACGATTCTCAGAACCGGCCGTCACGCTTTAAATCCACAAACAAGGCAAGCGCGCTTTTTGTTACTTTGACCGTTTCGATGGCATCTGTACTGAATGCCGCGCCCCCCCCCCAACCGGAGGTTACTATGCTTAGGATAGGAAAGAACCCGAAGGAAGCTACGGACCATGAAGTCCCCGCTGAGAAACAGGAAGCGCCCTACACCACCCCTCGAACCTTCAGCTCGTATCAACCCGCCCCTGCTGAACCAAAACCACAGAGTGAATACAATTCTCCGTCGCCTCGAGCGCTGACGGAAAGTGAATCGCTCGCTCGGGAGATCAAAGAAGGTAATCTCAGCGGTTTTGTGGGCAGCGGCACAGTTGTAACCGGTGAAGCCAACTTCAAAGCCTTGATGAGAGTTGACGGACACCTTTCTGGCCGGATTAGCTCGAGCACTGGAACGCTGATTGTGGGCGCCAATGGCAAGGTCGATGCAAACATCGAAGTAGCCATCGCCATGATTCACGGCACAGTCAACGGAGACATCATTGCTACTCAACGTCTCGAACTTGGACGCGCGGCTAAACTTAACGGCAACATTCAGACCGCTTCGTTGGTAATCGAACCAGGCGCGCTTTTCGAAGGCACTTGCAAGATGATCAAGATGATGACTGCTTCGACCGGGAAGAGTAAGAGCAACGGCCGCGACGCGCAGCCGCTCGACACGAGCAGCATGCCATCGATCAATGCCGACGCCAGCGAAGCGTCGACAGAGATCTCCGAAGTCTCCAGCGTCTCAAGCGTCGCCAGTTAAGTGTCAGTTCGCATGATCGGCTATCAGGCGCTTCGCCCGCTCGGGTGAAGCGCCTGTTTGTTTTTACGCATAGCTTTCTGCCAGTCGCTCCTTGACACAGGCCACCTGCGTCCCTATTACATAAGAAGCAACTCCCCAACCAAATATCTGTTACGACTTGGGAAAACTTCGGCCGATGCTGAAACCTTACAGTGAGTTCGTTCGCTTGATTGTTCGCTTTCGCGTTGCGATCCTTGCTCTTTCCGTGGTTTTGCCTTGTTTAGCGACAACTGTTTCCGCTCAAGATCGCAAACTTCAAAATCCCACTTCGTTTACTTCAGTACCGAAAAACTTATTGCTTCAAATTGTGCGCGCCGAAGACGAGCGCCGTTGGGACAATGACGTCCGCAATTTGTTGTCTGCTCGGAGCGCTGTCGTGCGCAGCCGCGCCGCGCTGGCAGCCGGACGGATCGGCAACGAGAATGCGCTAGCCGATTTGATCCGTTTGCTGCAGCGAGATGATGAGCAGGAAGTCAGGGCGATGGCGGCATTTGCGATTGGTGAAATCGAGTCTGAAGCTGGAGCAGACGCGCTCCTGTCGGCTCTAACAGGAGCGAGGTGGCCGCTGATACGCGCCCGCGTTCTGGAAGCACTCGGCAAGATTGCAGCAGCTCTACCAAAGGAACAGGAGAGCCGCCGAATTGAGATTGGCAACGCAATTTTGCAGGCCCTTAAGGGTGAGCATATGCGGCGCGCGGCTCCTGATCGTTTGGTGGTTTTGCTTGGACTGACGGCGACACTGCGAGCCAAACCGCCGAATGCCGGACCCGTCGTTGCAGAATTCTTGACTTATAACGATCCGCGCATACGTGCCGATGCCGGAAATACGCTGGCGCGCCTGCGCCTGAAAGACGGTAACACTCAATTGCGTAAGCTTCTCGTCACCGATCCGGACGCAGTGGTGAGGGCGAACGCCGCTCGAGTGTTGGGAACAACCGAAGAGATTCCGGCCTTCGATATGTTGTTGGACAGGGCACTCAACGATAGGGACTCGCGAGTGCGCGTGAGCGCGATTCGCGCTTTGGCAAGTTTAAAAGATGGTCGCGCCACCGTTCGATTGCTTGAACGTGGCAACGCTCTCCTTTCATTAGCCAATCTGGCAAAGCGTGTTAGCGGTAGTCGTCCCGCGCCTGCTTATCTAGCTGAGTCGAATGAACTGCTGGAGATTGCGACCACCCTCGGCCGGTTGCGACAAAACTCAGACGATGAAAGAACGGTAAATTGGTTGAGAAGGCTGCGACCAATCACCGGCTCCGGCGCACCCGAAGTTGAAATAGCCATCGCACGTATTTATCCCGCTGCTTATCTAAGACCATTCGGCGCCGGCGAGATGGCCAACAGAAAAGCACAGGAAACGCTCCTGGTTGATTGGCGGGCAGCTGCCAGCATTGCGCAGGGTTTGGGCGAGATCGCGGCTGTCCCAGACTCGACGAAGGACAACAAACAGCTTCGAGATCACGCGGAAGACATGCTCCGAGCAATGCTCAGCTATCGTGATTCGGGCATCATCATTAACACGCTGGTCGCCGTGCACTCCGAGTACGCAATTCCCGACATCTTGCGCGCCTTTGCTGCGTTCAAACCTAAGGACCTGAGCAAGGTGCTCGGCAAGCATCTTCAAGAGTCGGACATAGTTATCCGCGCAACGGCTGCAGAATTACTTGGCGAACTCCCCTCGGATGACACCCATACGACCGCTCTAATCAACGCATTACCCGTGGCGCTTCGCGACAAGGAACTAAACGACGCCGCCCTGGCAATCCTGGACGCGCTGGGGAAGCAGAAGAACGCCAAAGCTAATGAGGCGATAAAGACTGCACTCGATTCTTCCGATCACCTGATTCGCCGCCGCGCCGTAGCGCTGCTAAAAGCTAATGGCGCCGGCGAGTTTTCGTCACGCATCGGTACCGTCCAAACAGGAAACACTCCGGCAGATTATGAACGCGCGCTGTCGCGAATGGGTAAACGTGTGGATGCCATCGTCAAAACCTCCAAAGGCTCCTTCACGATTCAACTCCTGCCCGATGAGGCTCCCCTGAACGTGGACAACTTCATAAAGCTAGCGAATCGCGGTTATTTTCGAGGAATTACTATTCATCGTGTCGTTCCGAATTTCGTGATGCAGGACGGCGATCCGCGCGGCGATGGCAACGGTGGCCCAGGTTATCAAATCCGGTGCGAAATTAATGAAGAGTCTTACGAGCGCGGCGCGGTGGGAATGGCGCTTTCGGGTAAGGATACCGGCGGCTCGCAGTGGTTCGTCACGCATTCGCCTCAGCCACATCTCGACGGTGGTTACACAGTTTTCGGCAAAGTGATAGCGGGAATGGCTGTCGTTGACGACATCGCTCGTGGTGATGTGGTGACTTCAGTCGAGATTAGAGAAGATGCGCGGCGGGCGGGCCGTCGTGACCGGTGAGTATTCGAACCAGGATCGTGAAAAGAATTGTATTCAAATTTCTAGTATGGCCCTCGTTGATGGCGCTCGCCTGCGGGGTCGGATCTGCAACAGCTGTTGGTCTGCAGCAGGCGGCGTCGTCTAAACAATCTGCCGAGAGAGAATCTCCCCGTCCCCGTTATCAAATTCAACTGAAGATCGACTTTGACTCCCTTTCTTATACCGGCTCAGAAAAAGTCCGGTGGACAAATCGGGGTGATCGTTCTTCGTCGGTCCTCTACTTCCATCTGTATTCGAATCTTCGACCAGACGCAACGCAGGCTACTGCCAGCGCTCAGCCAATCGAAACCGAAAATCCTGTGCTGCAAATAACCGAGGTACGAGCAGCGGCAGACGGCAGTCCCGTCACATACTCGATCGAGGATCAAGGCACTACATTGCGAGTGGCGCTCCGTGAACCGGTTGCGCCTGGTAAATCAGTGGAGTTGGTAATTGGATTCAAGGGATCCGTGCCGGAAGTCGATCCTGACGAAACGGGTTTGACTACGCATGTAGTGAAACAGGTTAGCGCGGCGCTTCGCGGTGAACGTGAGTTGCGCCGGCCGCGTGATATTAATTTCCGATGCCGGGGCGTGATGCTGCTGGGTACGTTTTACCCGGTGCTGGCGGTGCATGAGGGCGAGGATTGGGCGCGCCGGTTGGACCCCAGCGTTGGCGACTTCATTTTCAATGAAGCTGCCGACTATGAAGTACGAGTAACAGTCCCGACGGGCGTGGCGGTCTTCAGTTCGGCAGGAGAGGAACAACGTGACGGGGAAAACGAGAAGGTATTCTCGGCAACCGCGCTTCGTGATTTCGCCATCATTGCCGGCCGCACCCTGCGTTCTGAGCAAAAGCAAGTCGGTGAAACGACTTTGCGTTCCGTGTACGTTCCTGAACACGAGCGCATTGGAAAACGTGTTTTGACGATGGCGGAGGAGTCGTTGAGGGTCTTCCAGTCGAAGTTTGGCCCACTCCCGTTCAAGACTATCACCGTCGCTGAAGCTCCATTGGTTGCGGGTCTGGGCAGCACTGAGTTTTCGGGACTCGACGTAATCGCAAGTGCCTACTACGTCGACTTCGACTCGCCCGCCATTCGTAATCTTCCGGAAATTATTCGTGAGCAGCGTCCATCGGTGGAGGAAAGTCTGGAATGGAGTGTGGCCCATCTAATCGCTCACCAGTGGTGGGGCGCAGCTGTCGGGAACGATCCCGCGCGCTCGCCGGTGCTGGATGAGGCGATGTCCAGTTGGTCGGCGCTCCTCTACTTCAGGGAAGTCTATGGCGAACAAAAAGCCGCCGCCATACTTGACGATCAATTGCGAGGCGTCTATCGGGTGTATCGAACCTTTGGCGGGGAAGACATGAGCGCAAATCGCCCAGCCCGCGACTACCGGAATACTTTTCAGTACGCGGCGGTGGTCACCACCAAGGGTGCGCTAATGTTTGTTCACCTGCAGAGTTTGCTCGGCGAGGAGAAGTTGTTGACGTCACTTCGCAATTATTATGAGGCAAACCTGCTGGAGATCGCCGAGCTGGACGATCTGCGCGGCGCGCTTATCGCCGAAGCTCCACTGGATAAGCGACGCGCGGTCGCCCGAACTTTCAACCGCTGGCTGGCCGGCAAACATGGCGACGAAGATATCGCAAAGCCTGATCAGGAACTCGCTACGTCGTTGGGCTTGCCGGCTAAACCCAATCAGCGGGGCGGCGAACGTAATGCGCTCGGCGCTTTTGCGCGGGTAGGGAAGTTTTTTTGGCAACAGATGACACGAATTAGATAATGGGTAGGACAGGCATTCTTGCCTGTCATTTGTTCGCTGACAGACCAGCATGTCTCCATAAACATATGCAAGCTCTTAAAGAATCAAACATGAACCGGAGCGTTTCACGACCAGCGACGCAACAAATAGAGATCGACGAGAGTCTTGAACGATTGGGCTGGTTGATGGACGATCTAATTCGCATCCCCGGTCTTGGCTGGCGATTCGGACTCGACGCCGTCGTCGGACTCATCCCGGGTCTTGGCGACACTGCCACCTCGCTCGTCTCTTTCTACATACTCGCATCGGCAGTGCGATACCGAGTGCCCAAAGTCACATTGCTCCGCATGGGTATGAATCTGGGAATCGATTACCTGGTGGGTTCTCTTCCGCTGGTTGGAGATTTATTCGATGCGTGGTGGAAATCGAATCAGCGCAACGTAGCCCTGCTGAGTAAGCGTGCAACTGTTTCGGCCAGTGAAGCGCGCCAGGGAAGAATCAGCGACTGGCTATTTGTGGCGGGGATAATTGTTTTCCTGATCGCGTTGGCTGTGAGTGCGGCCGCCGTTAGTGTTTACATCCTGCTGTTGATTGCCAGTCAATTGTCCCAAGTCGGCGGCTAATCATTGAAGTCTTGAGCTTGTTTTAGGTGACCGCCGGCTCGCGGGCCTTCATCACACGGTCAAGGGTCGCCTTGAGTAGATCCAGTCCGCGTTCACCCGCGGCAAAGCCTCGAAGCTTTCTCTCGCCGTCAAAAAGATAATAGGCAGGTACATAACCCTGATCGTTTTGAAACGCTTCGCGGAGTTTGTGTTCATTATCAACCGCGCACGGTTCGGTGATGTTGTTCGTCGCGATCGCCTCACGCACGCTTTCAACGTTTGTATCTGACTCGTAACGCGGCATGTGAATCGCGACGACGCGCAAGCCCTGTTCCTGCAACTCCTCGCGCCATTGCCCGATGCGAGGCATATTCTCCTTGCACACACCGCAGCTCAGCGACCAAAAGTGAATCAGTGTCGGCTGCCTCTGAGCTGATGCTTCCGCACTAGCTTGGGTGGCGTTAAACCATTCCGTTGCCCCCTCGAGCAGCGGCATCTCTGTTCCGATTCTCATTCCCATGGGATAAATCGACCGGCGACAGCCGACCGATAACCGACGGAGATCATCCTGTCGGTCGTCGGTCTGCGGTCGTCTTCGTCTTTATGCGTTTAATGTTTTCTGTCCCGGCTTCCATTCTGCCTGACACAGCCCGCCGGTTTGCAGCGCCTGAATCACGCGCAGCGTTTCCTCGGCCGAACGTCCGACGTTCAAATCGTGGACCACCTTGTAGCGAAGGACGCCTTCAGGATCGATGATAAAAAGACCGCGCAACGCGATACCGCGATCTTCAATCAAGACACCATAGTCTCGGGCGACGCTCTTGGTTGCATCCGCCGCCAGCGGATACTTCAAGCCTTCCACGCCGCCTTTGTCGCGCGGAGTCTTGAGCCAGGCGCGATGTGAAAACACCGAATCCGTCGAAACACCGATGACATCCGCGCCGATTCCATCAAAATCCTCGTAACGGTCGCTGAATGTAGTCAACTCGGTGGGGCAAACAAATGTGAAGTCCAACGGGTAGAACAAAAGAACAACCCATTTTCCCCTGTAGTCGGAAAGCTTTACGTTCTCGTTTAGCTTCTCGATGTTCTTGGTTGAAGCCATATCGAAGTCGGGCGCCGGTTGGCCCACCATCGACTTATCTATTGCTGTTGCTGTAGCTGCTGTCATGAATCCTCCAATTGTTTTTGATTTCGTATTTACAGATTTCGTTATGACTATTCCTTGCGGCAATCGGGACAAACGCCTCTCAACGTCAGGTGTACCGACTCGGGTTTGAATTTCGATTTCCGCGCGGCTGCCTGGATGAGTTCCGCTGCTTGCGGCAGCTCAAAGTCCACCAACTTGCCACACTCGTTGCAAATTGCGTGGTCGTGACGGTGCGTGCCCTTGTCGTAACGGCTGGCACTGTCACCAAACTTGATTTCACGCACGAGGCCCGCTTCCTTCAAAAACCGAAGCGAGTTGTAGACGGTTGCATAGCTAATCGTGGGCAAGCGCAAACGCGCCGCCTGAAAAATCTCGTTCGCGGTCGGATGCTCCTCGCCTTCACGAATCGCCTGCAAAATCGCGTCGCGCTGGGGCGTGAGCTTACTGCCCTTGTTCTGTTTGGCTGCCTTCCGCATAGTTAAACTTAGACTAATTCTAAATTAGAGAAATGTCAAACGAGGCCCAGGGATTGGTACGAGCCACAGATGAACACGGATAAAAACGGATCGGAAACACGAGTGGGGCGACAAATTCGGAACCCCGACACGTCGCGGTAGCGACAGGGTAAAGCAGCTACAGATGAAAGCGGCTAATCCAACGGCCCGCCATATTAATCGTGGCTGTCAAAGGGTTGGATTCCGCGCGGCGTAGTCGGCGATGGTTTTGACGTAACTGTGGAAGGGCGGGCAAGAGACGTCATGCGGCTTCAGCAATCGCTCGGCCTCTGTGGTGTCGTAAGTCTGCTTCAAAAAGAAATACGGGACACCGGAATGTGGCAAATCAGTAATTCTCGGAGAGAGTGGAAGCATGAGGGAGGATTCAACCAACACTGCGGGAATCGTTATCAATGAGCGCCTTCCCTCCAGTGATCGCGCGATGGTGTCAAACAGTTCCTGCGTTGTTAGTGGGTTGGGATCGGCAAGTTGGACCGTCTTCGCTATCGAAAGCGGATCGCGTGCAAGGGCTGACATCGCTTCCACAACGAAGTCCACAGGCACCAGATTGAGAGTCACCATCTTGTTGCCAATGTTGAAGGCTGAAAGAAATGACGGCCATTTCAAGAGGTAACGGATCAAGTAATAGATGCCGTCATACTTGACCGTCTCTCCCGTGCGAGAGTCTCCGCAAACAACTGAAGGGCGATGAATAGTAACTGGCAGCTCGGATTTCAGAGCTTCGACTTCCAGTTCGGCCAGGTACTTGGTCTCCTCGTAGTGATTGCGAAAGCCGGCGTCGTGGCGCAGCTCACTCTCAAGAATCACACCGGTACGTTTGCCAGCGACATAACATGTGGATACGTAATGATAGTGACACAATCGTGGTAACGAACGGGCAAACTGATTTACGTTGCGCGTGCCTTCGACGTTGACCAGCATGCCTGTACCACGCGCCACCTTTAAATCGTAAATCGCCGCCAGGTGAAACAGAATGGTCGTCTCGGCACGTGCCGTCTGCAAATCAGCTGGACTCAGTCCTAAATCAGGTGCAGTGATGTCGCCCGGCAGAAGCATAAAATCGGAAACATTCCTGCCGGCTGCGGCGGCAATATGCGACAGTTCCTCTCGCGCCCGCTCCACGAAACTTGGCTGGACAAGTAATAGAAAGCGTCCGCCTTCTCGGGCTAAGCGTCCCAACAGCCTGCTGGCAATGAAGCCGGGAAAACCTGTAATGAAAACCGTTTCTTCAGTCATAACCCTGCAATGTTTGAATGTTAATTGCGAACGCGCGGGGGAGCTCAGTTACTCACGAGCATAATTCGGTTCGTGCTTTCGGGTAACATTCTCTGGAGTATAATTCAACGCGTCAAAAGCAGCATAACGAGGGATCAGTTGCGACACGCACGCCGATTCAAATTGGCGAAGCGTGGGACGAGAGGGGGTTCGCTTGGACAACATGAACCGTCGGATAGGAACTGATACAAACCTGCCACGAAAACTCACGCTGGCCTTTGTCCTTCTGCTGGCAGTGCTAGGCTCGCTGACTGCACAGCAAAAGGCGGACTGTACGGTTCGGGTGACGCTGCTGCAGGTAAATGACGTCTATCAATTTGCACCAGTCGACCAGGGCACCCGCGGTGGGTTGGCACGGGTACTGACTTTGAAGAAAGAGATTGAGAAACAGTCGCCACACACTCTTTTCCTGCTGGCCGGCGACACCATCTCGCCGTCGGTAGAATCGATAACCTACAAAGGCGCTCAAATGATCGACGCTTGGAACGTTGCGGGTCTTGACTATGCAACCTTCGGGAATCACGAGTTCGACTTTGGTCCCGACGTGCTGCGCCAGCGAATGAAGGAATCTAATTTCAAGTGGGTGGCGGCAAATGTAATTGATAAGAAAACTGGCAGACCGTTTGGTGAAGCAGCACCTTTCATTATTCGCGAGTTTGATGGGGTAAAGGTTGGAATATTCGGACTGGTCTTACCCGAAACCAAAACTACATCGCGACCTGGTCCGGACGTAGACTTTCTTAGTCCTTGTGAAACGGCGAAAAAGATCGTTTCCGATCTACGGGCGCGCGGAGTCAAGACGATTGTCGCGCTAACTCATCTTTCGATGCAGGAAGACAAAGAGGTGGCGCGCTGTGCCGACGTCGACGTGATCATCGGTGGGCATGAACACACGTTGTTGGAATCGGCTTCAGGCGGCGCCCCTATTCTTAAGATGACTGCCGACGCGCGTGAGCTGGGACAAATTGATTTGAACATCTCAAAGGACAGCGGATCGGTGGAAAGCATTGACTGGCGTGTGATTCCGGTAACGTCCAAGACGAAGGAAGACCCGCGATTCGTCGCAATCAACCGCAAATATGGCGGGCTGCTGAAAGAACTTTCGCGGGTGGTAGGCCGCACCGCTGTCGAGTTGGAAGCCAGAAGCGCTGTCGGCCGGCGGCAGGAAACCAACCTCGGCGATTTCATAACAGACGCCTTTCGCACGGCTACTGGAGCTGACGTCGGATTGATGAACGGAGGCTCGATTCGCGCCGACGAAGTCATCCATTCTGGCCCCCTAACATACCGCGACGTATTGTCGATTCTTCCCTTCAAGAACCGGGTAATCAAACTGGAGGTCAGCGGTGCAGTCCTGCGTGAGGCGCTCGAGCATGGCGTCGCCAGAAGCGCCGAAGACGCGGAGCCAGGCCGTTTCCCTCAGGTGTCAGGCGTAAGGTTTACGTTTGATGCAACTCGACCGGCAGGCTCGCGAATCGTAAACCTTACCGTCAATGGCAAGCCCTTGAACGAGAAAGCGAAATACACTTTGGCAACCACTGACTACGTTGGCATCGATGGCGGTGACGGATATGCAATGCTCAAGCAGGGACGTTTACTGATTCCCCGCGAACAGGCAAAATTTGATTCCGACGTGTTGCGGGCCGCGATCGCCACGCGAAAAATCATTGCGCCAAAGAGCGAAGGACGTATAAAACGAATCGACCAGGATCAGAAACCAAAGAACGACTGCGATTAACAGAACCATGAGCGACCAGGTTTACGAAGACGACACCTCACCGTCTGCCAAATACCTAGCCAAGCAGCTATTCCAGGAGGCGTATCAGGCGCAGCTCGCCGAAAAGTTTGAAGAAGCAATCGAGCTCTACAAACGCTCGATCGAAACCTATCCCACCGCGGAAGCCCACACATTCCTGGGTTGGGTTTACAGTTTTCAGAATCGTTATGACGAGGCGATTGAGGAGTGCCTGGAAGCAATTCGCGTCGATGAGACGCTGGGGAATCCCTACAACGATATCGGCAGTTATCTTTTAGCCAAGGGCGATTCTTACAGCAGTGTGCACTGGTTCAAGCGAGCTCTTTTCGCGCCTCGCTACGAGTCGTATGCGTTTCCTCATTTCAACCTGGCTCGCATTTACGAAACGCGTAAGAAGTACATTGAGGCGGCAAAGCATTACGGAAAGGCGCTGGAGCAACAGCCCGGCTTCACCGAAGCAGCCAGTGGACTTCATCGCATGCAGGCGCTTCTGAACTAGCGACGGAGGACCGTTGACCGCCGACCGTCGATAAGTCAACTCGCGCGATCATGCGGCGGTCGTCCGTCAACCGTCGTCCGTTACTAATCACGATTTGCGATCTTAGTCTTGATCCGATTCTCGTCCACGGCTACGTAAACCACTTCCGCTTCCGTTACCCTCACCTGCTCAGTTGTGGCGCCGACTCTTTCCGTTTCTACAATCACTCGAATCGTAATCGAAGTGTTTCCTATGCTCACCGTTTCGGCGTAGAAGCTGACCAGGTCCCCAACGAATACAGGCTTGTGAAAAATGACTTCGCGCATAGCTACGGTGACGAAGCGTTTCATGCCGGTGCGGCGATGCGCTTCTATGGCTCCGGCCATGTCGATATAACTAAGAATAACGCCGCCGAAGATCGTTCCTGCCGAGTTCGTATCGCGCGGCAACAACGTGATGCGTATAGCTGGATCGCGGTAGGTGTTTGTTGAATTCAATTCATTCTCCGATTCGCTCGTCGCTGGCTAATGATTGGATCAAATTCTGTGTGCATCCCAGGGTCAAGCTGAAATCCTTTATCGAAATCTTTTTGTGCTGAAGCCTCCTGACCTTTTGTCAGGCTAATCAGCCCTCGTAACACGTAAGCCCGGGCAAAGTTTGGATTCAGCCGAATAGCTGCTTCATAGTCGGCCAACGCGAGCGCCTCCTGGTTGGTTTGTTCGTAGCCAATACCTCGATTCGCGCGTGACTCCACCGAATCCTTAATCTTTATGGCGTCGGTAAAATCGACTATTGCTTCAGCGGGCTTTTTTTGCGAGAGATAGATGCCACCCCTATTGTTGTAGGCTGCCGCATCCGACGGTTTGAGTTCGATGCTGCGGCTGAAATCGGAAACGGCTGCGGCGTAATTCTTCAGGCTCATGTAAGCAACGCCACGATTGTTGTACGCTTCGGCGAACTTCCCATCAAACTCGATAGCTTTCGTGTACGCAACAATGGCCCCCGTAAGATCGCGGGCCGAATGTCGTTTCATTCCCAGGTTGTATTGCTCGACCGCTTTGCGTGAACTTTGTGTCTGCCCCTGAAATAAGTGTTGTTCATAACGTGGCTCGTCTGAGAGCTCGTGCTGGCTGAGAAATTGCCACGCCGCTTGATTTATTTTGGGCGCGAGATCGTAATAGTAATGAGTGTGTCGTGGTATCTCGGTTAACTCTACGGAAAACCCGCGCGAGTTCAGCGCGTCGCGTGTGGCTCTTACCACGCTTACCGGAAACAAAGGATCCTCGGTACCTACTTGAAGATAGATGGGAATCTTTCGCGCTGGGAGATCGAGTAACGCTGAAAACTCGGACGTAAGAGCGCCTGCGTGAATGGCGGTGGCCGCGAAGTACTGCGACTCGTACAGCGAGAGCATCAGTGCAAAGATTGCTCCTCCCGAATGTCCAAACATATAAACTCTTCTCGCATTAATGGAATGGTTGGATTTCAATGCCTCCACAAGATCGTGGATAAATGCCGGTCCGTCGCCTGGAATTGACCAACGCGCCGAATCGGCTGAATCGGGCCCAACCAGGATTACTCCTTCCTGATCAGCCAACTGCTTCCACTTCTCAACCAGCGAAAGCCCGTTGTGGTTTGATCCGTGAAGCAAGACCACCAAAGAAGCAGGTGTGTTGGGCTTCACACTTGCGGGAGCGTAGAAGTAGTAGGTTCTCTTCTTGCCCTCCCAAACGAGAGTTTCTTTGGTGATCTTTTGTGCAAGGACACTGGTCGCACAAGAAACCAATAGCACGAACAAGAAGATGAATCTTAACTTCAGCATCGCTTGAGCTAAGTTCATGGCGCTATCGTAAATGTGGGAACGTCAATCGCAAAGTCGCGCCGTCCAGGACTACCTATCCGCAGAATTACGCAGATTTGGAATGAACGGATCGGCGATATTTCCACTGAGGGAACAAACCTGCCAGGATCGTGTCTAAGTAAGGGCTGAC
>JALZOO010000606.1 GCA_030913905.1 Acidobacteriota bacterium | reverse complement strand
CAGTGGACGTGCTGGCGGCTCCGGAGCCGACTACGTTTGATGAGCTGGACCCTGCGGTTTACGGAGTGATTGTTGAAGACGAGGCGCGTTTGCACCGTGGCCTGCTGTTGCCTGACATACCGGGAGTGGAAACGTCTACGCAGCAGGTTGAGATTGCGGCGCGCAAGGCAGGAATTTACCCTGGGACTCCGCTAAAGTTTTTTCGGTTTCGTGTTGATAGATTCTGTGAGGAGAGGTAAAGAAGCAAGATTTCACATTTCACATTTGTCATTTGTCATTCGCGAATTCAACTTGGAAGTGCAACCGAACCCTGTTTGACAATCTACTGACCGAAGGGAATTTAGGCAATGACAAATGAAAAACATGAAATGAGCAATCGAAAATGGCGTTGCCCTTAAACATCGAGGTTCCTGACGTCGAGCGCGTTGTCTTCGATAAACTTGCGTCGGGGTTCCACGGCATCCCCCATCAAGATGGAAAAGATGTCGTCAGTTTCCACGGCATCATCAATCCGGACCTGCAATAGTGTGCGCTTGTCCGGGTCCATGGTTGTTTCCCAGAGCTGCTCAGGATTCATCTCGCCGAGTCCTTTGTACCGCTGAATCGACAAGTCCTTCTTCGCCGCACCCAGCACCTTCTCCAGCAGCGCCTCGCGCGTCGAAATCTCTTCGCTGGTTCCGTTTGTGCCCGTGATAAACGGCGGCGCTAATTTGTCTTCCAAATCCCTGTAAAGCTCCACCGCTTTTTGAAACTCTACAAAGCTGGCAAAGTTCCAATCGATCGCCAGGTTTTGTCCGGCAGTGGTGGTTGTTTCAATCTCCCAAAGTCCGTGCTCTTCATCGGATGACAGTTCTGTTTTGAAGCCGGCCTTCGCGAGCACGCCTTCAACCTTCGCCATCAGGTCACTGCTCTGAAAAACCTTGCGCAGATTGGTCCCTTCTTTTCGAAGTACGCCTTTCTTTCCGGCAAAAGCTTCCAGCAACTTGTCGAGCAGGTGGGCGTCACCACCGAGCCGTCGGGCCGCACGCTCGCAATAACTTTTAAGGTCGACAAGTTTTTCCAACGACCTGGCCAATTCCTTACCTTCGATATCCTGGTTCGCCCCGACTGATTTCACAGTCATGTCTGCCGTCGCCATCCTCATCAGATAACGGACCATCAGACTTTCGTCTTTGATGTACTCTTCCTTCTTGCCGCGCTTTACCTTAAACAAAGGCGGCTGAGCGATGTAGACGTAGCCGCGCTCGACCAGCTCGGCCATCTGACGATAGAAGAATGTGAGCAGGAGCGTTCTGATATGTGAACCGTCAACGTCGGCGTCGGTCATCAGAATGATTTTGTGGTAGCGCAGTTTGCTCGCGTCAAAATCCTCTTTTCCAATTCCTGTGCCGAGCGCTGTTATCAGCGCCTTGATCTCGCTGTGGCCCAGCATCTTGTCGAACCGAGCCTTTTCCACGTTCAGTATTTTTCCCTTGAGCGGAAGTATTGCCTGGTTCTTGCGATCGCGCCCCTGCTTTGCCGAACCGCCGGCCGAATCTCCCTCAACAATGTAAATCTCCGATAACGCCGGATCCTTCTCCTGGCAATCAGCGAGTTTGCCCGGAAGCATCGATCCGCCCAGCGCGCCCTTCCTGACGATTTCGCGAGCTTTCCGCGCAGCTTCGCGTGCTCGCGCCGCATCCAGCGACTTGCCAACGATCCTACGCGCGACAGTCGGATTCTGCTCGAGGAATTCAGTCAAACGCTCATTCAGGAACGACTCGACAGCTCCCTTCACGTCAGAATTGAGCTTGCCCTTGGTTTGGCCTTCAAACTGCGGCTGCGGAAGCTTTACCGAAATCACGGCAACCAGGCCTTCGCGAACGTCGTCGCCGGTCAGTGAACCTTTGAAATTCTTGGCTAGTCCGGACGACTGGGCGTAAGCGTTGATCGTTCTGGTAAACGCCGAACGGAACCCTGACAAGTGGGTGCCGCCATCTACCGTGTTTATGTTGTTGGCAAACGAATAGACCTTTTCGTCGTAAGCGTCGTTGTATTGAATCGCCACCTCGATGGACAGAGCGTCGCCTTCCTTCTCGAAGTAGATCGGTTTGTCGTGAAGAGTTGTCTTGTTCTTATTCAGGTGTTTGACAAACTCAGCGATGCCGCCTTTGTAATAAAACTCGTGCGAGCGCTCGGGTTCTTCTCGCTCATCTTTGATGGTTATGCGAATGCCTTTGTTCAGAAAGGCTTTTTCTCGCAGGCGCTCCGACAGCTTGTCGAAACTGAATTCTGTCGTATCAAAAATCTGAAGGTCCGGCTTAAACGTGATCTTCGTGCCGCGCTTCTTTGTTTTCCCGGTTTGCTTGAGTGGTACTACTGGAATCCCGCGCACGTATTCCTGTTCATACGTTTTGGCGTCTCGCCAGATTTCCAGATGTAGTTTTTCCGAAAGGAAGTTGACGACCGACACGCCCACACCGTGAAGACCGCCGGAAACCTTGT
>JALZOO010000562.1 GCA_030913905.1 Acidobacteriota bacterium | reverse complement strand
AGTGGTACGACTTTCTGAAGTATGACCTGCGGCCGGATAAAGTGAATTTTAATTACATCCGTCCGCCCTCAGCCGATCCGAAAGAACTCGAAATCGATCATTCCCGCTACTCAAAGCTGGCGGCCATGATTGATGACGACTCGCGTCATGCGGCCATCAAAAATAACTACGGCGGCAAGGCAGGGTTCTTCAAAGCAGCTATTGATATTTACATGCACGGTCTGATCGCCAAGACGCAGGAAACGCAAAAGGCGCAGATGAAATGTTATGCCGGAACGGCCGGCGGCGTGATCTACGACGAAGGCACCGTTTCCTCCTGCGAAAACCTCGCCCCCATCGGAAACCTCCGAGACTTCGATTGGAATTTTCAGAAGCTTTGGCTTTCGCCGGCAATGAAAGAACGACGAAAGAAGGCGTTGGACGGCTGCTTCTGCACGCATGAATCGAACAGCTACTATCCATCCCTGCCTTTCAATCCCGGCCACTTGATTCAGATCAAGAAGCTCGAACGCGAGATGAAGAAAGCTCGCAAGCAGATTGACAGGGAACAGGGCCAACCCAGCGGCGTCACCGTGGGCGCATAAGAGCTCACCGACTCCAGACTGACGACTCCCGACTGAAGACTGTAAATGCAGCGCATTCCTAAAATTCTGATTATCTCGTCTGACACAGGTGGAGGGCATCGCTCCGCGGCTGCCGCCATCGCAGCCGGTGTGCAGAAGTTTTTCGAGGGGCAGTCGTATGCCGTGCGCGTGGTGCGCGCGGTTGAAGAGTCGCATGCAATCACTGCCAAGTTGGTCAGGCTCTACAACTGGTTGCTGCGAAACCGGCAGAACTGGATGAAGTATCTCTATTGGGCCGTCAATCGCATCCGTCCGGAAACACGGGAATTTTTCCAGCGCCGGTGCATTGGTTACTGCCTCGAGCTTTTCGAGCGTTGGTGTCCGCACGTCGTGGTCAGTGTTCACCCGTTGACGCAACACATCTTCGGCCGAGTACTGAGGGAACTTAAACTCGCTGATCGCATTCCATTGGTCTCGGTAGTTACCGATCCCTACTACGGATTTTGGAAAGGCTGGGCCTGTGACGATGTGACGCTCTACCTGGTGGCAAGTGATGACGCGCGACGGCAGTTGATCGATTACGGCATTGCGCCCGAGCGGATCAAGATTTCGGGTATGCCTGTTCATCCAAAGTTCGCCTATCCCGGCGAAGAAGCTGCCCAGGCTGCGCGCCGCGCGCTCGGTCTCGACCCGGAGAAGTTTACGGTTTTCGTTAATGCTGGTTGGGAAGGCGGCGGTAACATTCCGCAAATATTCCGCGAGCTGGTGCGGGGCCAACTGGAAGTGCAGGCGATTTTTCTGGCCGGAAAGAACGAAGAGCTGAAAGCTGACGCCGAGTCGCTTGCGGCCGACGCGTCTTTCCCGATCAAGGTCATCGGCTACTCCGAACACGTTGAGCAGTTGATGAGCGCCGCCAACGTGATGATATCGAAGCTCGGTGGCCTGACCACGTTTGAAGCATTCGCATGTCGCTTGCCGATCATCGCTGACGGCATTACCGCCCCAATGCCGCAGGAAGCGGGCGCGGCCAGCCTGCTGGTGAAACGTGGTGCGGGAGTGATGTTGCAGCGCGCAAGCGATGTGGTACCGGTAATTCGACGCATGGTGGAAGACTCGGCGCACTACTCGGCTATGCGCGCGGCCACTATTGGGTTGGCCATACCGAACGCTACGCGGTACATCGTCGAAGAGATTACTGCGTTGATTCCCGCCTCGAGCGACGCAGCGGACCATGCCGTTCTGGCCGAAGTTGTCTCCGCCTGAACCCTTCGTTGACTGTTAGGACTTTTATTAGTTTAATCTTCCGGCAACGAACCAAATCTCAGTCTCAGTTTTCAGAGTTTTGCCCGCTTGCGTTTTCGCAGCGGGCTTTTTAAGGAGAACCGTTAAAGAGTGAGTCTATTGCTTGAAGGTAAGCGCGCCTTTGTTAGTGGAGGAACGCGCGGCATTGGTGCAGCCATCTGTAAGATTTTCGCGCGTGAAGGCGCGTACGTCGCTTTCAACTACAACGCCAGAGATGACCTCGCGGCGCAAACTTCTGGACTGATTGAAGGTTTTGGCCGGCGCGCGTTGAACTTCAAAATCTCTGTTACCGACCGGCTTGGTCTGAAAAAGATGACGCGCGAGATTGTTGAGAAGTGGGGTGGTATCGACATTCTCGTGAACAACGCTGCGATCAATCGTCCCGACAACTTTGCCACCACGACCGATCGTGCCTGGGATGAAGTGATCAATACGAACGTCGGGAGTCTTTTCGCGGTTACCAAGCCAATCTACAAACAGATGATCCGGCAGCGTAAAGGCAGCATTCTCAATATCACTTCCATTGGCGCGCTGAGGGCGTTGCCGACAGCGGTGCACTACGCAACCTCGAAAGCTGCGATGATTGGGTTCACCAAGTGTCTGTCGCGAGAGGCTGGGAACTTTGGCGTTAAGGTGAACGCAATCGCAGCAGGAATTTTCGACACGGACCTCGGCCAGGCGTTACCTGAGCGTTTGCTGCAGATGCATGATTTGTGGGTTTCGGCGGGCCGTTTGGGTCAGCCTGAAGAGCTCGCCGAGTATGCCGCGTTTATGGTCAGCGATCGCAACAGCTTCATGAATGGCGAAGTCGTGATCGTGGATGGTGGGTCGATTACCTAATAGTTTGGAGTGCGGCGGCTTGACGCCGCTTTTGGATGTTCGTTCCGTAGGAACGAAAATGCTTATAGCCTTGCAGGTCTACCCTAAAGAACTTTGGCTGGGTTAGTTGCCGCAACGGCGGCAACTAACCCAGCCAATTTCATTTGGAGGAGCGGTATCAGAACCGGGAGCGATAGCGACCGGGTCTGCTTGGACACAATCAACGCGAGCGAAAAATGGAGTCCTTTTGGATTAGAACCGACCCGGTCGCTACCAGCACCCACGCGGGCTGCCCCCGCGGGGACCCCGGTCCGCTCCTGGTTCTGATACCGAGTGACTTGAAGAACTTGTAGTGGAAAGCAGTCCATCAATAAACAGACCGCGCCTAAGACTTCCTTTCCAGCTCTTCTAACTTCTTCTCAAGTTCTCTCAATCTCCTCTGCATCTCCCCAAGTCGTCTGAACGCGGCCGTCGATCTTAACCAGTCTTTGTTGTCGAAAGCAGGGATCCCGGAGATCACTTTTCCTGCCGGCACGTCATGACTGGTTGCACTCTTGGCTGTCAGCACCACGTCGTCTCCGATCGTTAGATGTCCGGCAACTCCGGCTTGCCCGGCGAGTATCACCCGGTTGCCGATATGTGAGGTTCCCGCGAGGCCCACTTGCGCACACAGCAGCGTGTCCTCGCCCACCGTGCATGAATGGCCAATCTGTACCAGGTTGTCTACTTTGGTGCCTCGTCCGATCCGCGATTCGCCTACAGAAGCTCTATCGATAGTCGTGCCCGCGCCGATCTCTACGTCATCCTCAATAACCACGCGACCGGTTTGGGGAATCTTCAACCAGCTTCGCTGTTCGTCTTTGGCGTAACCAAAACCATCACAACCGACGACCACGTTGTTATGTATGACGACGCGTTCGCCGATTTGAGTGCGTTCACGAATCACCGAGCCGGAGTGGATTACTGAGTCTTTCCCGATAGTCACATCGTCGTAGATTGTCACGTTCGGATAAATGCGCGCGCCTTCCTCGATGCGGCTCGATGGGCCAATCACCGAACAGGCGCCAATCCACACGTTTTCGGCGACCGTCGCCGTTGGATCGATTACCGCTGAAGGATGTATGAAGGCAGGAAGCTGCGGTGCCGGATGAAACAATCGCAGGGCTCGCGTGAAAGCAAGATAGGGATCCTTTGCGCGTAGAACCGGAATGTCGCGTTCGACTGGTGCGTCTTCAGCCAGATAAATTGCCGACGCTTTCGTGGTGTTCACCCTCGGGGTGTAGCGAGGGTTAGCCAAAAAAGTTATTTGGCCCGTCGACGCATCATCCAGACCCGCCGCCCCACTAATCTCTACGTCGGCCCCATCTCCTTCAACGCGAGCAGCCGTCAACGCTGCGAGTTCGGAAAGTTTCATGGCAGAAGTTTAGCGCAAATGTAGCGCAAGTCGTCAGCTTGCGGACGCAAACTGAAGGTTGCGTTACGTAAAACTGTTACATGATTGAAACGGGATCAATTTCAACATTTATGGAACGCCGACGAACCTCTCGCTCGCTCAGCGACTTCAGTGCCTCATCGATTAGCGTGCGGAGTTGGCGACGGTTGCGACTCTTGATGAGCAGTTGGATGCGATACTCACCCTTCAATCTGGCTAGCGGTGCTGGCGCCGGCCCCAAAATTCGCGCAACCCGGTTCTTATTCGCCTGGTCCAGCGCCTTTCTGAGCCCAAGCGCTTCTGCTCGAATTCGGTTAGCATCCGTGCCACGCACCATTAACGACGCGAGCGCAACGAAGGGAGGATAGGTGTGGTTCAGCCGGTGCCGGATCTCTTCCTGATAAAATCCGTCGTAGTCTTGCGAGCTCGCGTGCCGGAGCGCGTAATGGTAGGGATGATACGTTTGAATGAGAACCTTTCCCGCCAGATCACCACGACCTGCGCGACCAGCAACCTGCGTTAACAACTGAAACGTCCTTTCGGCAGCGCGAAAGTCCGGGAGCGCGAGTCCGGCATCAACCGAAACAACACCTACCAGCGTAACGTTTGGAAAATCGTGGCCCTTAGCCAAAATCTGAGTGCCTACCAGCATGTCGATCTTGCCCTCACTAAAGTCGAGCAAAGATTTTTCAAACGTGCCGCGCCTCGCCGTTGTGTCGCGGTCGACCCTTGCTATGCGAAGCGTTGGAAACAGTTCCGAAAGTTTCTCTTCGATTTGTTGGGTTCCTTCGCCGACATAATAAATGAATTTGCCGCTACAGTTCGGACACTGCGAAGGCGCCGCCTCACGATGGTTGCAATAGTGGCACACGATGACCTTGTCACTCCGATGGTAAGTAAGGGTGACATCACAGTTCGGACACTGAATGCTTTCCCCGCAGGAGCGGCAGAGCACGAAGCTGGAATAGCCCCGTCGGTTCAGCAAAATGATCGACTGCTCGTTTCGCCTGTGCGTGTCTTCGATGGCTTTGAGCAATTCATCGGAAAAGATTCTCGGCTTCTGGTGGCGGGCAAACACTTCGCGCATATCTATCAATTCGGCAACAGCTAACGGACGGTTACCCAATCGCTCCGGCAACTGGAGATAGTGATATTTGCCGGCGCTCGCGTTGTGAAAAGACTCGAGCGAGGGGGTGGCGGACCCGAGAATAACAACCGCCGATGCTTTCTGTGCTCGTACGATTGCGGTGTCGCGGCCGTTGTAGTGGGGCGAATCCTGCTGACGATAAGTTGATTCGTGCTCTTCATCCACAATGACGAGGCCGAGATCCTTTACTGGCGCAAACACCGCCGAGCGCGTGCCAATAACAATTCGCGCCTCGCCATTTCTGACCCTCGTCCATTCGTCAAAGCGCTCGCCGCGGGACAAGGAGGAATGGAAGATCGCCACCTTGTCGCCGAAATGCATTCGCAGGCGGCGTGAAAAAACCGGGGTCAACGCGATCTCTGGAACCAACATCAACGCTGATCTGCCCAGGCTTAGAGCGACGCGCATTGCGCGAATATAAACTTCGGTTTTCCCACTTCCGGTGACACCGTGGAGCAGGAACGGAGCATACATCCGTGCTCGAAGTGGCGCGTCGAGTTCAGCTAAAACCTTCAGCTGTCCCTCTGTCAGGACATACTCTTCAGCCGCTGGAATTGCTATGCCGCCAAGCGGATCTCGCCGCAGTTTTTCTTCGAAGACTTCAACGAGGCGTCTCTTCTTTAGAGTGGTAACTGTTGATGGGCCCACTTTCGCAGCGGCTATCAATTCGGAGAGCGATAATGATTCGTTACCGCGCAACGTCTCGATCACTCTCAGCTGAGCCTCCGACAGTTTTCTCCCTTCAGGCGCAACACCGTCTTCAGGTTGCTTCAGGAGCCGCACGCGTCGTTGATACTTCGTCTTTACAAACTCGCCCCCAGATCGTTGGACAATCGTCACCAATCCATCTTGTTCGAGTTCACGCACGACTCTTGCCGCCCGCCCGGAATCAAATCCTTCGGAAAGATCCTGAAGTTTGATCTCTTGTGAGTCGCCAATGAGTCGAAGCACTCGTTGTCGTAATGTTGGCTGAGCCTCCGACGTCTGATTTTCTAGTTCTGCGTGTCCTTTCTCGGTGAGGGAGAGGACTGCTTCGATCGTGGGACTAATGCCGGGCGGCAAGGCGGCTTTGATCACTTCACCCCAGGGCGATAGATAGTAATCGGCAACCCACTGAGTCAGTTCGAGGAGTTCCGGCGTGACTAATGGAATCGCATCGAGAAGTTCGCGCGCATCCTTGATGTCTGATTCGTTGAGGCTTGTTACCGCTCTTAACTTATCGTGGAGGGCCACGATGTATCCGGTGACCAGTTTTTTGCCTAGCGGCACAACGATTCGCGAGCCAGGCTGGGCGATAGGCCGCATTGAAGGCGGAAGGCGGTACGTGAAGGTTGATGCTACATGAACCGGCACCGCCACCTCGGCATACTGGGGTTGACCTTCGTGCACCTCGACCTTTTCTACTGTCCTGGATGGGTTCTTACGGGAAGATTCTGAGCGCTGTTGCACGCGTGAGAAGGTAGCGCGAAATTCTGAATTGCAAAAGTCGTTGAGGGGCTGGAATGGTTTTACTGTTGACGCCTCGCTGAGTTCTCAAGATAGTCTCGAACTTTCTTGAGATCTTGCCACGTCTCTTGTTTCTTCGAAGGATCGCGGAGCAGGTAGGCAGGGTGAAATGTCGGCATCACCTTAACGCCCTGGTAGTCTTGAAAGTGACCGCGCAGCCGGGTTATCCCTTCCTTCGTACCAAGTAGATTTCTTGTGGCCGTATTACCCAGCACTACGATAACTTCAGGTTGCACGGCGGCTATTTCCCGAAGGAGGAAAGGCTTGCACGTGGAGGCCTCTTCCGGAGTTGGCGGTCGATTGCCGGGTGGGCGACAACGATTAACGTTGCCAATCAAGACCTCTTCTCGCTTAAGCCCGATGGCCTCGATGATCTTGGTAAGCAGTTGTCCAGCACGGCCGACAAACGGTCGCGCCTGTGCATCTTCGTCAGCGCCCGGCGCTTCACCAACAAACATCAAACGCGCTTTTCGGTTGCCCTCCGTGTGAACGACGTGCGTGCGACGTTCATAGAGAGGGCAGCGGGTGCAATCGCCGATGTCGGCCCATATCTCCTCGAGACTCTCGGACGACCTTTCCAGAATTGCTGCAGCCGGACTGATATCTCCAAACAAGAAGTCTCCGGGCGGGGAAGCGACGGTCATACGAGGCGATGCTTTCAATGGTCGAGCGGCTTCCTGCATTGGAGGCAGTCTCGCTGCCGCGATTGTCTCCGCCCCAGAGCGGTTAACGGGCTCGCTAGTCTCCAGGTTTTCGATGCCCAGCTCGTGGAGATAAGTAAGTTGTTCTCGTACGTCCCTTGTAAGTGAATGTAACTCGGTGGCTATGTCTGGTGGGATTTCTGACGGCATTTTGGCAGGGATGAATAAATACTCTTAGACGTTTTTTGCAGTTCGGAGTTGACCGCCTGATGTGGCGGGTTTGACTCGCGCCCGAAGTCGCACCACTTCATCGAGGATAATGGAAGCCACATTCGTCTTAGCCATCAGCGGCACATGGACCGGCGCCTGTCGATCGCGGCTGATGATGGTCACCTCATTAGTCACGGTATCGAAACCTGCCCCCTCGCGAGTGACGTCGTTGGCCACGATTGCATCGAGATTTTTTGCCTTTAGCTTTTCGCGAGCGTGGGCCAAGACATTCTCAGTCTCCGCCGCAAAACCGATTACGAGTAGATCGTCTTGTTGAGCAGCCGTCACCGCACCCAGGATGTCGGGTGTTCGTTCGAGTTCGAGTGATAGAGATGCTTGAGTCTTCTTAATTTTCCGAAAAGATGGATTGATCGGCCGGTAATCGGCAACAGCCGCGGCGCCAATGAAAACAGACGCTTCCGAAAGCTCCTCCATTACCGCCCGATGCATTTCATCGGCTGAGTAAGCCCTGATTACTCTCACACCAGTTGGCGCGTTGGAAGTTGTAGCGCCGGCAATGACCGTGACTTTCGCACCTCGTCTTTTTGCGGCGTCAGCGATGGCGAATCCCATACGCCCCGAAGAGTTGTTGGATAAGAACCTCACTGGATCGATAGCTTCTCGCGTGGCCCCTACGGTTATCAACAAGTGCTCATCGCATAGATCTTTTTCTACGATAGGTTTGGCACTATGCAGGATGTCCAGAGCGGCAGCGACGATGATGTCTGGATCGCTCAGGCGGCCTGGGCCAATGGTGCCGCAGGCCATCTCGCCCTCGTCTGGGTCCACGATATGTATACCGTCTGCACGGAGCTTTTCCAGGTTTCGCTGCGTGGCCGGATGATGCCACATGGAACTGTTCATTGCCGGAGCAATGAGCACCGGCGAAGTTGATGCCAGGTATGTTGAAGTTATGAAATCGTCCGCAATTCCGTTGGCAAACTTTGCGATGATGTTGGCGGTTGCGGGTGCCACCAGAAGAAGATCGACGGTCTGAGAAAAGGTGATATGGGCAATCGGATCAGGATTATCGGGAGAATAATCGTCAACGATCACGTGATAACCAGACAGCGCGCGAAAGGTAAGCGGCTGGACAAACTCGCAGGCCCGTGGGGTCATAGCTACCCTGACGATACATCCGGCACGCTGCAGCCCACGAAGCACCTCGGCGGCTTTGTACGCGGCAATACCGCCACTAATTGCAAGTGCGACCCTCTTCTCAGTCGATTCCGTAGGAGAATTCTCGGGCGAGTTTTCAGTCATTGCGGCTTACCTGAAATTAAAGATCAATGTAACATTGCTGAAACAACGGTGCAACGGAACCGTCCGCGCAGGCTGCTAAAATGCGGATTGTTCCTGCTAAGAAAATTGGTCACACTCCTTCGGTTCAGAGAAGGCCCGAAACCATGTGCAACTTACGCTTACTCCGCGTTACTTTCCTCGGATCTTTCCTCTTAATTTTTGCCGCCGTCACCACGCCTGCTCAGACAATCAGCGAGGACCAGCAGTTTGGCCCGGTCGTGCGCGCCTATCTGGGCTACCTGCGTAATGAGCAGGGTGTGGTGGACGATCGCGTCAGTAGACACGAGGTCAGCTCCGGGTACTATCGTCGTAATTCAAATCGCATACGTGCGCTCCGACAGATGGCCATGAGGATCGCCCGAGACACTGACAACGACTATCTACCGGAATTGGAGGCCGTTGCGAGCGATGAATTGGGCACCCTGTTTGAGCGGGTACCACGATTCGAAACACTGCGGATCGGTGAGGTCGTGCAGACCAAGTTCAGATATCTGGGAAATGTTCGTGCCGGCGAATTGTTTCACGTGTTTGCCCGGCTCGATCCTTACGAGCAGTCTGAACTATTACAAGCGAATACGCTCAATACGTCCTCCAATCCGACGGCCAACCAGCCCCTCTCTGGGGTCAAAGTTGTGACAAGGGCGCGGCGAGTTTCGGAACCTCGTTGAGCCAGTTTTAGGGGCCAGTCAATCTTCCACTCCTCCAAAAGGTTGGTCCGTGAGGAATAGACTGTCTGTCGAAAAGCTCCGGTCACGATCATGTGCGCAATTTCGGCAGAAAAGTCTGGACTCGTCTTTGGCCATGTGCTAAATTCCACGCGAACACAAAAAAGCACAATTTTGTGGCAAAGTCAGCTAAATGGCTGTTGACAGAGTGCCTTCATTCATGTAATAACATCGCGGTGTTTATGCCCTGCCTACGGCATTTTGATCTTTAGTCGCGGCACTGTTTTTGAGGCGAATTGGCAGAATTCACGTCTCACGTTTTTGGGCGTCGCGGAACGCAATCAAGAATTTGTTTCACAATACGGGAGGAAAGTTAATGATTAGCAAAACTTGGAGCCGCAAGCCTATAGCGGCCTGTGTGGCAGTTGCCATTTTGAGTGTCTACTCGATGGTGGTGTTGGCGTCGCCCGCAGCAAAGGTCCCGTCGGCTGAGTTGTCGATCACCGGCCTCGTTACGGTAAACGGTGAGAACGCTCTTTCTGGTGGCACGTTGTTTTCGGATAGTGTGATCACAACCGCAGAGAAGAGCAATGCCACGGTGAACCTCAGCAAGTTGGGTCGCGTTGAAGTGGCGCAAAACTCCGGCTTGAAACTCAGTTTCAACGAGACGAGCGTCATGGGCTTATTGGAGAACGGTACGGCCCACGTTTCAACTCTCGCCGGCATAGCGGTTAACTTCACCACCAGCGATGGCGTGGTAACGGTCGACGGCAGCCAGCCGACTTCGTTTACGGTAAACGTCGTTAAGGGTGTTACTTCTTTGACCACTCATGCTGGTGTGGCCCAGTTGCGAACTGATAGTGGTATTCGTCAGATCGCCGCTGGTGAGACCGCCACGGCAGGCACGGGTACACCTCAAGACAGTGGCGCCGGCGATGACGATGATGATATGAGCAGTGGCGAAACTTTCGCGCTGGTCGCTCTTGGCGCAGGTGCAATCGCCGCCATTATCTATGCCGCAATGCACGGTAATGATCTTGAGTTCGGTGGTTCGGTGACCGTCGTCAGCCCGACTAAGTAGTTTGTCAGTTGCTTAGTTTCAAAAATACTGCGGCGCTGCTCGAAATGCGCTGCGGTCAAGCGTGCGAAACCTTGCGGGTCACGCGACATCATGTCGCGCTTGACCCGCAAGGTTTTGCTTAACTCGACAATCCCTCCCTGGTCCTGAAGGTAAATCTCCAATGCACATCGCGGTAATTGGCACGGGTTATGTCGGCCTGGTTACAGGCGCGTGCTTTGCGGAGTTTGGCGTGGACGTTACCTGCGTCGACGTCGATTCCGACAAAATTGCGCGGCTGTCGTCTGGTGAGATGCCGATATATGAACCGGGCCTGGAACAGTTAGTAACCAAGAATATGCAGTCCGGCAGGCTGCAGTTCACAACCGACATCAAACAAGCCGTAGAGCAGGCACTCGTCGTTTTCCTGGCGGTGGGTACTCCCCCTAAGGCTGACGGTTCACCGGATCTCAGCTATGTGGAGACAGCGGCTCGATCAGTCGCCGAACATATGAATGGTTACAAGGTAATCGTAACCAAGTCGACCGTTCCTATCGGCACCGGCGAACATCTTCGACAGCTTATACGGGAGCATAATCCGCGCCTTAACTTTGGAATTGTTTCAAATCCGGAGTTTTTGAGGGAAGGTGCGGCAATCAGCGACTTCATGCGGCCCGACAGGGTGGTAATTGGAAGTCGTGATGAAGAAGCGATCGCCATCATGCGCGATCTTTATCGGCCTTTGTATTTGATCGAGGCGCCTTTCGTCGTAACGTCACTCGAAGCAGCCGAGTTGACCAAATATGCCGCGAATGCGTTTTTAGCGACCAAGATTTCCTTTATCAACGAAATTGCCAACCTGTGTGAAAGTATTGGTTGTGACGTGCATGATGTAGCCAGGGCCATCGGTATGGATCGTCGCATTGGTAATAAGTTTCTGCATCCTGGCCCGGGATTTGGTGGGTCTTGTTTTCCGAAGGATACTCAGGCTCTGGCATCCGTCGCTCGACAGTTTGGACGCGAGTCGTTGATCGTCGATGCGGTGATCGAGGTGAATCGTCGGCAGCGACAATCGATGCTGCCAAAGATTGAAAAGCTGGTGGGACCGTTGGAAGGAAAAACAATTGCCGTTCTCGGCCTGGCGTTCAAACCGGAAACGAATGACATGCGCGAGTCCCCCGCAATCGACATCATTCGTGGCTTGATCCAGGCAGGCGCCAAGGTGCGGGCCTACGATCCTGTGGCCATGATTGAGGCGGCTGAGGTTTTACCGCAGGTTAGCTACGCGGACGATGAGTATTCTGCCGTGACGGGGGCCGATGCGTTGGTATTTGTAACCGAGTGGAACCAGTTTCGTGCTCTGGACATGGGCCGGATTAGGGACTTGATGAAGTCGCCAAAGGTTGCCGACTTGCGAAATATTTATGAGCCGCAGGACATGCGCGAGTTGGGTTTTGAATATGTTGGAATCGGTCGCTGAATGTTGGGCGATAAAGGCAGTCGTTTCAAACTTCCCGAGAATTAATCCATCCCGTCTATGGCGCTGTCAGGAATAGCACTGGTAACTGGAGGAGCCGGCTTTATCGGTTCTCACATCGCGTCGGCGCTCGTAGCGTCGGGCGCGCGCGTCAGAATTATCGATGACCTGTCGACGGGCTACAGGGAAAATCTGGACGAAATCGGCGGAGAGGTCGACTTTGTTCAGGCGAGTCTGGCTGATGAACAACCGCTGAAGAAGACGCTTGAGGACGTTGAGTTGGTTTTCCATGAGGCTGCGATACCATCCGTCCCTCGCTCAGTCGAAGATCCTCGGCAGACCCACATCGCGAGTGTTGATTCGACTTTCGCGTTGCTCCTGGCCTCACGCGAGAAAAGAGTCAAGCGTCTCGTTTACGCTGCGTCCAGTTCGGCATATGGCGACCAGCCTACGCTTCCTAAGATTGAGACGATGTTGCCTGAACCGCTCTCGCCTTACG
>JALZOO010000558.1 GCA_030913905.1 Acidobacteriota bacterium | reverse complement strand
AACTGGGGTTGGATTCGGGATCGTTACGCGCAGCACTTGAGTCTCATGAGTTTCTCGAGAGCGTTATTGCAGACGAACGCGAAGCAGAAGTTTTAGGAGTTAGAGGCGTGCCGGCGTTTATAGCCGAGAGAAAGGCCGCGCTGAGCGGTGTGCAGACTGCTGAGAACCTCGTCCAACTGGTGCACTCAAGATTGTCCGCGACCGCTTGATAGGTTCTTCGTTGCCTTCCCGCCTCCATCAGAAAAGACAATCCACGAAGTACACTAACAAACACGAAATCTTTTTCGTGCTATTTAGTGTTATTTCGTGGATCGTTTAATAATCCAAACGATCACTCCGCGTTCGGCTTTCGAACCCGGCGCGTGTATACTTTTCCTCGATCCCCATCAAACTTCTACGCACATCCGGGAGTATTTAGAAGATGAAGATTCTTATACTTGTGTCGCTTTTGGTCTGCCTGCCGCTGCTTGGCTCTGCGCAGACGAAACCGCGTAAGCTTTTTCCATACGACTACCACGTTGACGATCTGCCTAATGGACTTCGTCTCGTGACCGTTCCTACTGATTACCCTAACCTCGTAGCGCTTTACATCGTCGTCCAAACTGGTTCGCGCAACGAGGTTGAGCCTGGCAAGACGGGCTTTGCGCACTTTTTTGAGCACATGATGTTTCGCGGCAGCGAAAACTACACTTCAGATCGGCGTGAGTCGATTTTCAAACGAGCCGGCGCCGAAACCAATGCTTACACTTCAGACGACCGGACTGTTTACCACGCCACCTTTTCCAAGGACGACCTCGACGAGATCATGAAGATGGAAGCGGACCGCTTCCTTCGTCTGAAGTATGCGCTGCCCGAGTTTCAAACGGAGGCCCTGGCCGTCAAAGGCGAATACGACAAGAACAGCTCTGCACCAGTTAGCCAGTTGTTTGAGAAACTACGGGAAACGGCGTTCAAGAAGCACACCTATTCGCATACCACGATGGGTTTTATTAAAGACATCGAAGACATGCCCAATCAGTACGAATACAGTATGGAATTCTTCAAGCGGTTTTATCGTCCCGAGTACACGACGGTGGTGCTGGTTGGCGATGTGACTAGAGAGCGCGCGCTCGATCTGACCCGGAAATATTTCGGTGAATGGAAACGCGGCAACTATGTGGCAAACATTCCGGCCGAACCCAATCAGACTGAACCTCGCACGGCGCATATCGATTGGCCCTCGCCAACCTTGCCCTATCTGGCAGTGGCGTTTCGTGGGCCTGCCTATTCCGATACTTCCAAAGACAAAATGGCGCTGGACTTCCTGGCCCAGATTGCTTTTGGTCCAAACTCCGATTTATATCAGAAGCTCGTACTCAAGGAGCAGAAGGTTGACAGCTTTGGACCGAGCTTCGGCAACCAGGCGGATCCGGAGTTGTTCACCGTGTTGGCACGCGTAAAGGATCCGAAGGACGTTGACTATGTGCGTGACCAGATTCTGGCGACTTTCAAACGGTACACTACGGAGCTGATCCCGCAGGCGAAGCTCGATGCCACTCGCTCGCGTCTGCACTACAGCTTTGCGATGGCCATGAATAGTTCAGCCGCTATCGCTAACACGCTGGCGCCATTTATTTCACTGCGGCGCACGCCGGAGACGATAGACAAGCTGGCGGCATTGAGGGAAACAATCACTCGTCAGGACGTACGCGATATGGCGGCGAAGTATTTCCGCGACGAGAATCGCACTATCGTAACACTCGCCTCAAAACCCAAAGCATTGGCGAACAATCAAGCAAAGGAGGGCAGCAACTGATGAGACGCCTGATTACAGCAACACTTATTTCGGCTGTGCTGCTCGCACCCTCCGCGGCGATAAGCCAAACATCACGAAACATGAATGCAAATATTGCTCGAGTGCTGAACCCGAACCGGTCACCACTGATTTCCTTTCGCATCCTTTTCAACACCGGCGCCGCATCTGATCCGAAAGGCAAAGAGGGACTGGCGGCTTTAACAGCGGCCATGCTGGCCCAGGGTGGCACGCGCACGATGGCCTACGAGCAGATCGTTGAAGCCATGTATCCAATGGCCAGCTCGTTTGGGTCGCAGGTTGACAAGGAGATGACCGTGTTCGCGGGTACAACTCACGTCGACAACCTGCCGAAGTATTACGGCCTGATTAGCGAGATGTTGTTGGATCCTGGTTTCAGGCAGGACGACTTTACCCGGCTGAAAGCTGACGCTCTCAATTTTCTGAAGGTCTCGCTGCGTGAAGGCAATGACGAAGAACTGGGAAAGGAATACCTCTACCACATCATCTATGCCGGTCATCCTTACGAACGTCACAACGTGGGCACCATTAGTTCGCTCGAGAAGTTGACGCTCGACGACGTCCGCGCTTTCTACAAGGACAACTACACTCAGTCGAATCTAGTTTTGGGATTGGCGGGTGGTTATCCGCAGGACCTGCCCGGCAAGATTCAGGCGGATTTCGCTAAGCTGCCAACTGGTCAAGCGAGCAAGTTGAAGGTTGAAATGCCAAAGCTTGCAGCGGGCCTGCAGATCTCACTCATCAAGCGCGAGACGCGTGCGACGGCCCTCTCGCTGGGATTTCCTATTAACATCACGCGCGCCGATAAAGACTGGCCAGCGTTGGCTGTCGTGGCATCGTATTTCGGCCAACACAGATCCAGTAACAGCTATCTCTACCAGAAGCTGCGCGAGGCACGCGGTCTGAATTACGGCGACTATGCTTATATCGAGTATTTCCCACGCGGGATGTTCCAGTTCACACCTGACCCGAACCTGGGGCGTTCGTCTCAGATTTTCCAAATATGGATTCGCCCGGTAGTACCGGAGAACGGTCATTTCGTGCTACGAGCGGCGCTTTACGAGTATGACAAACTCGTCAAGGAAGGAATGTCGAAAGAAGCGTTTGAGG
>JALZOO010000546.1 GCA_030913905.1 Acidobacteriota bacterium | reverse complement strand
CAATTGATATCTGCAGGAAGGCGTGGTCACGGCGTTTGATTCGCCATAGCCCGAATATCTTAGTTCGGAGACAAGGTCTCCCCAGGCGGCCCTCGCGCGATACCGATAGGTGGTTCCTGAGGTCACGTGAGAATCTACTAGTTGGGTACTGTTGTGCGCATTAAATCCGACATAGGTCCAATCGCCGTTTGGCTCGAGCCTTCTTTCTACTTCAATTCGGTCGGGAGGATCATTCAGCAAGCTTGGCCAGAGATACTGCCAGGTTATCTGTACCCTGGTGCTGGAGAGCGCTGTGGCGATTACGTTGTAAGGTGCGCTGCCTGGTGTGGGGCTGGGTGACGCTGTCGGCGTGGGAGTTGGGGTTGGTGATGATCCTGGAGACGGAGTTGGCGTCGGGGTGGGAGATGTCGCGGAAGGTTTGGTGCATCCTACATTGCTATAGAGCGAATCCTTGATGCCTCGATAGGTCTTGACTCGATAACAATACGTATTAGTTCCAATTAGATTTGAATTCGTATACGTAAGTTCGTTCATACCGAGGTTAGCAATCCAGGAGAACGTCCCGCCGGTGCCGATGCTGCGTTCCAGTGCGAAGCCATCGGCGTAATGAGGGTAGTCCCACGCCACGGTTATCTGAGTTGAGGAGGTGGGAGTCGCGCGTAAATTAGTCGGAGCCGGAGGCACAGGACAGTAATCGAAATAGCAAAACTCCGCCGCGTATGTGGTAGCCGGACCGCTGGTGTCTGTTTGAAAAACGGGATTGCCGCTGCTCACACTCGTGACGTTTTTGTAGAGGGCGAGATGGAGATGCGCGCCGGGATCAGTGGTGCACTGCGTTGGTGCGTGCTGTCCCGAGTTTCCAACCTTTCCCACGTAGTCGCCGGCGTTTACATTCATTCCGTCGGACAGATTCGAAGCAAACTCTTTCATATGGCCATATCTGAGAACGAAACCGGACAACGAGTCATAGACAACCAAACTCTTTCCATAAGCCACTCCGTCACCATAATCGCGCATGTAAACCTTGCCGCTGATTCCCGCATAGAGATTTTGCCCCGCTGTTTGGCCACAAGCCCGAGCGATATCGAGTGCATAGTAATCATCTCCCTGATGCCGGCCGTTTCCCGGGTAAGTTGTGATGGTCCAACCAGTGGAGTCGAAGACGTCCTTTATCCTGGACGCTCCCGCCTTATCTAGAACGACGTCCGGGGGCTGAATACCGCCCTGCGAGTAGGCCCGCTTGTTAACGTGGGCCACGAACAATGCGGAAAAAATGACAAGCAGAGTCGCCAGGGATTTTAGAGACACCAGGCGAAACCAATACTCGCGTACGTGCGGCGAGCTCCAGTTGGACGGTTGAGGCGTTTTTCCTGTGTACATAGTTTTGCTCGAACTCCCATCTGCGAGGGCGTCCTCTCTCCATGATTGAGGGTAGAAGTGTTCACTGATCAGGCGTTGGCCTCGATGATCCAATCGGGCCTTGGGTAGAGCCTGGTTAATTGTTAGCGAGATGTTGCAAGGTTCTACTCTTACAGATGGAAACCGCCACTCAAGATGAAAGGTATTTAGCGGCGGGCGAGGATCGGAACAGCAACCGGTATGAAAGCGGTCAACCCGTTACTCGAATGAGGTAATGCGGGCCGTTTTTATCACGACTCGGCGCAAAAAGGAAGGGCATCGCCAGTGTACTGGTGAAGTTTGCTTTCGATCCTTTGCGGCTCTTTGCGAGACCTTTGCGGCCTTTGCGGTAAAAATCAAGGCAAGACCGCAAAGCTCGCGAGGTTAAGACGCAAAGTTACGCAAAGGAATTGCTCTTTCAAATTCAAAATGCACCAGTACCGATCGGAAGTCATGGGCCGGTTTGTCCTCAGGATTGTTCGGCCAGTTTTTTGAAATTCAAGAGCTGGCGACGCATCATTATTACGTCGCCCCATGGGAGCAGGGCCCGCATAAGTCGTTTTCTTGTCCCAGGAGGGTGGTTGGCAATCAACTTCACGAGCAGGCGGCAGCAGTTCGGCGAGACTTCTCGGATTACATAACTGCAAGCGATATCGCCAAATGTTCGAGACGCACTCGACCCTGGCTTGATTCGAATCGTCAGGTGCCGATTGGTTTCAAAATCCACAAGGTTAAAAATCCGCATCACGTCCTGGCCAATGACCAGGTCGTCTAGTCCTGGAGTTAGTTGCTGCGGACTCCGCCGGCCGCCGTTATCAATCCAATCATAGCTGTACGGCGCCGCTCGCATCTGACATAGCCAACGGAAAACAGTTTCCGCAGGCGCATCTATGGTCACACCGCGATAGAGTGCGTCGTCGGGGCGTGGGATAAGGGAGTCACAAGGATAGCTGAGCCTCCGCTCATCAGGTTCCGTTCCCCACGTGTGGCTAATCGATGACATTGACCGGGTTTGCTAGCCTTGAGATTGTGTGTTGGCTGCTTTCGCTAGCGCGTTTTCTATCCAAGCAGACCCGGTCGCTACCGCTCCCGGTTCTGATACCGAGTGACGTGCTGCACTTTTTAAAACCAGACTTTGTCGTCGTTTAGCTTTACCGGCATGAAAGGAAACCGGCGACGGGAATTCCCTTTAAGTCAGGGAATCAAACATCATTTGGATTTCAGCCAAAGGGTTGATCAATGGAAGGACTCTGTTCCGTGAAGAACCTCGGGCCATCTTCGGCGATGTAGAGACAGTCCTCCAGGCGCATCCCAAACTCGCCATAAATCACAATCGTCGGTTCGTCGCTGAAACACATGCCCGGTTGAATTGGTGTCTTATTGCCACGAACAAAGTTGGTCCACTCGTGGTAATCGAGTCCAATGCCGTGGCCTGTTCGGTGCGGTAGTCCGGGTACTTTGTAGTCGGGTCCAAAGCCCGCGTCGGTAATTACTTTTCGCGCAGCCGCGTCGACAGATTCGCAGGGCGCTCCTATCTTGATGGCCGCAAACCCAGCGTCCTGCGCCCGGCGCTCGAGGTTCCAGATATCACGTTGACGCTGTGTTGATTGTCCAAAGACAAAAGTGCGCGTGACGTCGGACTGATAACCATCAACCGTGCAGCCGCCGTCCATTAGAACGACGTCGCCTTCCTTCAACTCTTGCGGCGTAGTGCTTCCATGTGGAAACGCCGTGTATTTTCCAAAGCTACAGAAGACGCCGCCATCCACTCCCAATGCCCGAAAGGCCGCAGCGCAGTTACCGGCAAACTCACCCTGCGTCATCCCCTCGCGCATGCTTGCGTAAGTTGCTTTGTAAGCAGCAATGGCGATGGAATTCGAGCGTTGCAGCAGAGCAATCTCCGCAGGCGATTTGAACATGCGACAGCCTGCAGTCACCGGATCGGCGCTGACGAATTGGACAGCTGGCGACGTTTTCCTTATTCCGTCATAAAGGAAAAAGCGAACCCGCTCTTCCATTCCCACACGGCCTGAACGCAGCCCACGGTCTCGAAGAATTTCCGCCACTCGCCGGTATGGGCTCTCATCTTCTTCCCACGTCCGAATGTCTCGGCCAATCTTGATCAACTCGCGTGCCCGCTCTTCTTCAAACTTCGGGCACACCCATGCAATCTCGCCACGGCGTGGAATGACAACCGCAAACATTCGTTCGCTCTGTCCCCATCGCACGCCGGTGTAATAAAACATCGTCGAGCCTGATTCGACATAGATGGCATCAATCCCATGCTGACGCATCAGACGCCGGGCCTTCTCGATCCGCGCTTTGCGCTCTTCGAGTGAAATCGGCACCACGCCAGCAGTCATTCTTTTTAGTTTGCGAATGGAATCGGGCGTCTCGCGTTGTTGTGTTACCGCGTCGCCGATGCCTGCGTAAGCCAGGGAACTGCTGAGCAGCGTCGACCCGGCAAGGCCGGCGGAAAGCCGGAGAAAATCTCTTCTGTCAGTGCACATAGTTTTGGTAGTCCAGAGGCTTAGTCGCGATTCTGGTGTTGGAATGGAAGAACGCTGTGAAAGCGGCGCCATGCTACCTGACGCATGCTCGATTTTCAAAACTTTGTGGGATTTTCGATTCGAGACTGATTGGGTCGTGATACGAGTAAGACTCGCGCCAGGAAACTATGGTAAATTCCTGCAACGTTCTATCTGGGAAAATCGCAAAGGAACCAAGAATGGAAGAGCAAACTAATTCACCAGAGATTTCTTATGATGTGCGCGTGAAACCAGGCCGCTCGGGTTCGGATCCTGAAGCGCCTGACTGGGAAGTTGTGGAATTGGAAGACGGCCTCATCAAGAACAGCGCGGACATCTACGACAACATGACGCTGGCCGAGGCAAATCAAATCGCTGGAATGTGGAGACGGAAAAAAGACGAAGCGGAAACGGCAGCTACGTAAAACGATTAGGCCGGAAACGCAGGCAATTCACTAGTGGGCAGTGCCGGTCGCGCTGCTTACCAGACTATCGCCGACAAGAAAGACACTGCGACCAACAATCAAGGGCGCCAGCACCCGAGTGATTGCCAAATCAAACGGAATTGACACGTCAATAACGGAGCCGGCGCCTTTAGCAACCTCATAAGCCTCAGCGCCCCAACTCAAATAGTTAAGAAGCCCTCGATGAGAAATCATCACGCCTTTGGGCTCCCTGGTACCAGCCGAATTGTAAATAACGTACGCCAGATTGCGCGGTGTAGCGCGATGCAGCGGATTACTCTTTCGCTCCTTCGCGATGACGTTCCAGTCAGTGTCCAGCGAGATTCTTGGACCGCCGTGTCGCGGAAGCCATTCGACCAGCTCTGATCCGGTAAGCAATACGAAAACATTGGTATCCCGCAGCATTGAAGACAACTTCTCTCGAGGATGCGTCGGATCCAACGGGACGTAAGCGCCGCCGGATTTCAAAATGCCAAGAATGCCAATGATTAGCTCGGGCGAGCGCGTGACACAAAGTCCTACCAGCGAGTTTGGTCCAACGCCGAAGCGATTCAAAAACCGCGCCAGCTGGTTTGCGCGGGCATTCAGCTCTCGATAAGTAAACTCAGAATTTCCGCTGATGAGCGCAAGAGCGTCCGGGCTTCTCTCCGCTTGCGCCTCAAACAGCTCATGGACACATCTGTCATGGTAGGCAGGCGCCGCGGCGTCGAGGCTCAGGGAAAACTGCTTTCGCAAAGCGGGACGCGCGCTGTCATTTTCGATACGTAAAATATCCTGAACTAAAGTTGCCATATGTCTGCTTCAGTAGACGTTCCCGCCGAGCAAGCCTCGCAGTTAACCGTTCTCACAAAACCCCGCAGATTCTTTCGTAGTACATAAAAAGTCAGAAAAAGCCACTCATGCCAGAAAATACAGTTTTCATTCCACCGCGATGGACC
>JALZOO010000540.1 GCA_030913905.1 Acidobacteriota bacterium | reverse complement strand
TCCTTTTGTCATTAGCAAGAGAGGTTAATTAACACATGGCTCTGGTCCCCATGGTCGTCGAGCAAACGTCACGCGGCGAACGCGCGTTCGACATCTACTCACGACTCCTGAAAGACAACATTATTTTCTTAGGAACTCCGATCGACGATCAGATCGCTAACTTGATCGTCGCCCAACTCCTCTTCCTCGAGGCCGAGGACCCCGAGAAAGACATCAACATCTATATTAATTCGCCGGGTGGTTCGATCACCGCAGGCATGGCCGTGTACGACACGATGCAGTTTATCCGGCCGGATGTGACTACAATTTGCGTCGGCCAATGTGCTTCGATGGGAGCACTGTTATTGGCCGCCGGCGCCAAGGGCAAGCGCTTCGCCCTGCCAAATTCCCGCATCCTGATTCACCAACCAACGGGCGGCTCGCAGGGTCAGGCTACTGACATCCGCATTCAAGCCGAAGAGATCCTGCGAATGCGCGAACTCACTTCCCAAATCATCGCCAAGCATACCGGCCAGTCTTACGAGACTGTCGAACGCGACGTCGAACGCGATAAAATAATGTCTGCCGCTCAGGCAAAGGATTATGGTTTAATAGACGAGGTGATCGCGCACCGGGAATAGCTGCACAACTGGAGAACTGCGATGATTGCAAAAATGAAAGCCCCTGGTTTTAGCTGCTCGTTCTGCGGGCGCTCCAGGGGCGAAGTTGCGAACATTGTCGCCGGAACTCCGCAACGCGCAGCCGGTGTACCAAAGCGAATGATTGGCAAGAGCGCTTTCATTTGCAACGAGTGCGTCGAACACTATCGCCATATGGCTTCCAGTTCCGAACTTCACGGCAACTCGGCGGTGATTAGTAAGTAACCGTTCGATCGAAGCTGAAGGAGATCCCCTACACAATGGTTAGACGAACCGACGACACCCTACGCTGTTCCTTCTGTGGTAAGTCGCAGAACGAAGTCAAGAAACTCATTGCCGGCCCGACCGTTTACATCTGCAATGAGTGCATCGGCATCTGCAACGAAATCATCACCGACGATCAGCAGGCTGAGTCGGTAGCCACGCGGCCGCCGTTGCCGAAGCCAGGTGAAATCAAAAACTTTCTTGATGAGTATGTGATTGGCCAGGACGAAACCAAGAAGCGCCTCGCCGTGGCTGTGTACCAGCACTACAAACGGATCGAGTTGGGAAAGAGACGCTCAGAAGTTGAAATTCAAAAAGCGAACATCCTGCTGATAGGTCCGACCGGGACCGGCAAAACACTTCTCGCGCAAACTCTGGCTCGCATGCTCAGCGTGCCCTTCACAATCGTCGACGCCACCACGCTTACCGAAGCCGGTTACGTCGGTGAAGACGTTGAGAACATCATCCTGAAACTTCTGCAAGCCGCGAACGGCGACGTCGAACGCGCGCAACAAGGCATTATATATATTGACGAGGTCGATAAGATTTGCCGCAAGGACGAGAATCCTTCGATTACGCGCGACGTGTCGGGTGAAGGCGTTCAGCAGGCTCTGCTTAAGATACTGGAAGGAACGATTGCCAATGTGCCGCCGCAGGGCGGCAGGAAGCATCCGCATCAGGAGTTCTTCCCGATTGATACTGCCAACATTCTGTTCATTTGCGGCGGAGCCTTTGTTGGTCTTGAGAAAGTGATCGGACGAAGGTTGCGTAACAAGTCGCTCGGCTTCCAGGCGGAAGTGAAGAGCGGTAGCCACCGGCATGCGGAAGCGCTGGCCGCGGTACAGCCTGAAGATCTTATTCGCTTCGGACTGATTCCTGAGTTTGTTGGACGCTTGCCTGTTTGCGGCGTGCTCCATGAGTTGGATGAGGGAGCGCTAATCAAGATTCTTACCGAGCCTAAGAATGCGCTGGTGAAGCAGTATCAGAAGAAATTCGACTTTGATAACGTAAAGCTCAAGTTCACTGAGGATTCGCTCAAGGCAGTTGCCAAGCAGGCAGTTGAGCGGAAAGTCGGCGCGCGCGGGCTAATGATGATTCTGGAAGAGCTGCTGCTGGACGCAATGTACACGCTGCCATCGCAAAAGAGAGTCAAGGAGTTTGTTATCACCAGTGAAATGGTGGAACGGCGACGGGCGATTCCTGGAGAAGGCTTGGCCGGAATCGACGGCGCGGCGGCCTAGCGGCAACTGCGGAGACGCGGAAAAAAGCCCCATGTGGCGTAGCTTGGGGAAATGAATTACAATTGAGTGTCTTTAAAGGGCGAGACGGCAATTCAAGCGGCTCGCCCTTCTTGCAAAAAGTGGATTAAAATCGGTTAGTTCAGAATTATGGAAGAATACTCAGATCGTGCTCCTGCCGACGTTGCCTGGTACCCGATGGTGCCTATTCGTGATGTCGTCATATTCCCCTTCACTAAAGTCGCTTTCAAAATAGGCAGGCAAGGTTCTGTGCGCGCCCTGGAGCAGGCTCTAACCGGCGACCGCACGATCTTCCTGGCCACTCAGCACGACGCCACGGTTGATGAACCGTCGCCGGATCAGATCTATGGGGTGGGCACGCTGGGCCGAATTCTGCAATCGCAAAAACAGGAAAACGGTCAGATAAAAGTAGTAGTCGAAGGCCGCGAGCGCGCAACAACAGTGCGCGTCGAAAACACTGACGGCGCGTTTATGGCTCTGGTAAAACGTGCGCCGGTCGTTAACGAAGAAGGCACTCGCCTCGATGCGCTGGTGCAGAAGATCGGACAGCTAGTCGAACAACATCTCCGCCTGGCTCCGGAAAGTCAGACCGACGCTTTACAGACAGCACTGCGTAATCAGAACCCGTCGCACCTTGCCGACGCACTTGCTTCGCAACTGCGCATCTCGGTTGAAGACAAACAGGGCCTGCTTGAGTTGTTTTCATCACAGGCTCGTTTGCAGCGCTTGATTGAGTTATTGGAACTCGAAATTGAGAAGCGACAGCTCGACCGCTCCATTCAAACGCGCGTCAAGCGTCAGATGGAGAAAGCGCAGAAAGAGTATTACCTCAACGAGCAGATCAAGGCGATTCACAAAGAACTCGGTCGCAAAGACGAGAAAGCCGAACTTGAAGATCTGAAGAAGAAGATCGAAGAAGTGGGCATGACGGAGGAAGCTAAGCAGAAGGCGATGCAGGAACTGCACCGGCTGGAAGCTATGCCGCCCATGTCTGCTGAAGGAACTGTTTCCCGTACCTACATCGACTGGCTGGTAAACGTGCCCTGGAAGCAGAAGTCGAAAGAGATCAAGGACCTCGCGAAGGCTGAAGAGGTTCTGAACGAAGACCACTTTGGGCTGGAAAAGATTAAGGAACGGATCCTCGAATACCTGGCTGTGCGCCAGTTAGTAAAGAATCCAAAAGGTTCGATTCTCTGCTTCGTTGGCCCGCCGGGAGTTGGTAAGACCAGTCTGGGTAAATCGATTGCTCGTGCAACTGGCCGCAAGTTTGTGCGCTTGTCTTTGGGCGGCGTGCGTGATGAGGCTGAGATTCGCGGTCACCGTCGAACTTACATCGGAGCACTGCCCGGCCAGATTATTCAGATGATGAAAAAGGCCGGCACCGTCAACCCGGTGTTGTTGCTCGACGAAGTAGACAAACTTGGCGCGGACTTCCGTGGCGACCCGAGCTCGGCACTGCTCGAGGTGCTTGACCCTGAACAGAATCACACCTTCCAGGATCATTATCTCGACGTCGAATACGATCTTTCGAAAGTGTTCTTCATAGCCACGTCTAACGTTCTGCATACCATTCCGCCCGCGTTGCAAGATCGTCTGGAGATCCTGCGCCTTTCGGGTTACACCGAGCGAGAGAAACTCGAGATCGCCAAGCGGCATCTGGTGAAGAAGCAGGCCGAAGCTAACGGCTTAAAGCCCGAACAGCTTGATTTCACCGATGAAGGGCTGCTCGAAATTATTCGTCATTACACACGCGAGGCTGGTGTCCGTAATCTCGAACGCGAAGTTGGATCGTGTTGCCGCAAACTCGCGCGCCGTTTCGTTTCCGAGAGTGTCGCCGAAGATTTCAAAGACACTATCGACGC
Source organism: Acidobacteriota bacterium (assembly GCA_030913905.1). Lineage (GTDB taxonomy): Bacteria > Acidobacteriota > Blastocatellia > Pyrinomonadales > Pyrinomonadaceae > PSRF01. The sequence goes on along the minus strand of JALZOO010000540.1, from coordinate 5,225 downwards.
AGCGCGTGTGCGCGAGATGCTCGGTCCGATCAAGTTTCGTCAACAAGCTATTGCTGCCGAAAGTGAAGTTGGTCTGGCTACGGGACTCGCCTGGACGGAAGTCGGCGGCGAAGTTTTGCAAATAGAAGCAACGCTTACCAAGGGCCGTGGTGGGGTAACCCTGACAGGTAAGTTGGGCGACGTAATGCAGGAATCAGCGCAGGCTGCGCTCACGTGCATCAAGGCGCGCGCCGAACGTCTGGCCATGAGCGTCGACTTTATTCGCAAACGCGATTTGCATATACACATTCCCGAAGGTGCGATTCCCAAGGACGGGCCATCCGCCGGCATCACTATGGCGACGGCCATGGCATCCGCCCTGACACGCGCTCCGGTAAGAAGGAACGTAGCGATGACGGGTGAAATCACTCTGCGTGGCCGCGTCCTGCCAATCGGCGGCGTGAAGGAAAAGCTCCTGGCCGCACATCGCTTCGGCATCGACACGATTATCCTGCCGAAGGACAATGAAAAGGATCTGCCGGAGGTTCCTGAGGAAGTTCGCAATGCGCTCTGCATCAATCTCGTAGAGACGATTGATGAAGTGCTGGCGCTTGCGCTCGAGGAGGCTTGTCCAACTGATGCGGCTGACGAATCCAAGACGCCGCCGTTGTGGACAACCGACCAACCTTCGCAAGGCATCCCGACCAGTTAACCAATTTCCGGCTTTCGCCGAAATCAAGCGGGTTACGTTCAGCTTCAACTGCGGCGCATTTGACCGCATGTCTAAGCTGAGCTCCGCATTTTGATCCTTCAAAGAACTCCAAACCTTTTATCCAAACTTCCCGAACAGGAGACTGAAATGAGTAAATATGACGACGCAGAGTTAATTCTCAAGCTTTATGACCTCAGGCGTGAGCCAGTCATGCGCGAAGCACGAAACTGGTTCTTTACGTTCAACCCGACCAGTGTTCAGGACATCATTGAGACCCTCCTTGGCGAACACAGCGGTCACTACCGTATGGTGATTTCTTACTGGGACATGGCCGCCGCCATGGTCAACAACGGCGCCATCGACGAGCAGTTGTTCACCGAAACGAATGGCGAACACGTCTTCGTTTATTCGAAGATTGCGCACCTCATCCCGGAGATCCGCGCGCTGTTTGGCAGCCAGGACTTTCTTCGTAACCTCGAAACTTTAGTGAAACGAATCCCCGAACACGAAGAGAAGATCGGGGCCATGCGGGAGCGGATGAAGAAATTTGCCGACATGCGCGCCGAACGTGCTGCCAAGGCCCAGGTAGCGGCAGGCGCATAGTTCGATTGCTTCCTCCGACATATGAAAATCACGAGCGCTGAGTTTCTCAAAAGCGCTTTCACTGAACCGGACTGGCCTGGCGACGCTAAACCTGAAGTTGCCTTCATGGGTCGTTCGAATGTTGGTAAGTCGAGCCTGCTCAATTCCCTGCTGGGGGTACGTGGATTGGCGCGTATATCTTCGACCCCTGGCAGAACGCAGTCGTTAAACTTCTTTACGATCAACAATCAGTTTCGCTTTGTTGATCTGCCGGGATTCGGTTATGCTCGCGTTCCGAAAGCATTAAGATCCAGTTGGGGTGAGATGGTAACGAGCTACCTTGCAAAGCGGGAGCAGCTTGTGCTATCAATTCACATCGTAGATTCGCGCCACGAACCCACACAATTGGATTTGCAGCTTCACGAGTGGCTTGAGCACGCTGCCAAGCCACGATTAATAGTTGCCACGAAATCCGATAAGCTATCTAACAACGAATTGAAACAGAGTTTGGGACGCGTCAAACGCGTGTTTAGCACGGATCGTGTGGTGGCTTTTTCTGCTAAGACAGGGCGCGGCCGTAACGAACTTTGGCAGGCAATCGAGGCCGCATTAGCTGATTTCAAATCCACCAAAGTGTCGATTAGATAATCAAGCTAAATACGAATGGCTTCCGAAAATCAAAGTCCGAATCGTCGGACCAATTCTCAAGCCCCTTTTGTTAAATTCCAGACCACGAATGGCAGTGCACGACGCATCCAAGCAGTATCCCATTCGACATCGAGGTAAACGGCTTTAACATTGTTGAGGAGGATCGTGTTGCAGCCTCGCTAACGATTTGCCGGCGTGCTTGGATTTATTGGGCAGCCCGCGACCTTGTCTATTTTTAACCTCCGAAACCCAAAACCAACTCGGTTGCTACGGTCAAAGCAATCCCGGTTACGAAAATTTGAGTAGGAACGAACTGATATGCCACAGAGAACACGTTCACGCGCCTCAGGCGCGAACAACGACGATAGCGGAGATAACGGAGGCGCCACTGTCGCGACCGCCGAAGCTCCGGAAAAAGAGGGCCGTGATGGAAGAGACTTCGGAGGTGAGGGTTTTCTCAACCTGGCCGACCTCAAGGAGATGTCCATCTCAAAGCTGACCAGTATCGCCAAGGGCATGGACGTGCCTGGCGCCACTGGAATGCGCAAGCAGGAGCTCATCTTTAAAGTGCTGGCGGCCCAAACGGAGAAGAGCGGCCTTATTTTCTCCGAGGGCGTGCTGGAAACTCTCCCTGACGGTTTCGGCTTTCTACGAGCGCCTGAATACAACTATCTTCCCGGGCCGGATGACATTTATGTGTCGCCTTCCCAGATTCGCAAATTCGATCTGCGAACAGGCGACACGGTAAGTGGACAAATTCGACCGCCCAAAGAAGGCGAACGCTACTTCGCGCTAATCAAAGTTGAAGCAATCAACTTTGAGTCGCCGGATCAGGCACGCGAAAAAGTTTTCTTTGACAATCTCACGCCGCTTTATCCGGACGAGATGCTGAAGATGGAGACCTTGCAGGAAAACCTGTCGGCGCGGGTTATCGATCTGGTGACGCCGCTCGGCAAGGGACAACGCGGCTTGATCGTTGCGCCCCCACGCACCGGCAAAACGATGCTGCTGCAAACCATTGCAAACTCTGTTACTCAAAACCATCCGGAAGTCACGTTGATTGTTCTACTGATCGACGAACGGCCGGAAGAAGTTACTGACATGCAGCGCTCAGTAAACGGAGAAGTGATTTCGTCAACCTTCGACGAGCCGCCAACGCGACACGTTCAGGTGGCAGACATGGTGATCGAAAAAGCGAAACGACTTGTCGAACATAAGCGTGACGTCGTTATCCTGCTTGACTCCATCACCCGCCTCGCTCGCGCGCATAACGCCGTCGTACCGCCAAGCGGCAAGATTCTCTCGGGCGGTATTGATTCCAACGCTTTGCAGCGACCGAAACGATTCTTTGGCGCCGCTCGCAACATCGAAGAAGGCGGCTCGCTGACGATCATCGCGACTGCTTTGATCGATACCGGATCGCGCATGGACGACGTGATCTTCGAAGAATTCAAGGGAACTGGAAACTCGGAGATTCACCTCGATCGCCGTTTGAGCGACAAGCGACTCTTCCCTGCTATCGACCTGCAGCGCTCAGGAACGCGCAAGGAAGAACTGCTGCTGAGCAAGGAAGACTTGAATCGCATCTGGGTTATGCGTCGCGTCCTGAACCCGCTTTCACCGGTTGAGCAGATGGAAGTTGTCCTCGAGCGGTTGGAAAAAGCAAAGTCTAACGCGGAATTTCTCGCATCGATGCAGAGCTAGAGCGGCCAACGATGAAGGCGGAAGAATGAAGGCTTTCATCCTTCATTCTTCCGCTTTTTTGTGCCTGCAGCTATGGGCAGTGTCTTATTTTCGGTTTTCTCTGTGTAGCCTCCGTGTTCTCTGTGTCTCTGTGGTGATCAATCGTTAGTAAAGATCCACCACGGAGTCACAGAGAACACAGAGGACGCACAGAGAAGATTTCAAAGATATTACCAACGGTAATCCCAGCTTGATCTCTTGTCACTCATCCTTCATCCTTCCTAATTCATCCTTCCGAAAATGCGCGTAGCCATTCTTTCATCTGAAGTTGTGCCCTTTGCCAAAACCGGTGGATTGGCAGACGTCGCCGGCGCACTCCCGAAGGCGCTGCAGAAACAAGATGTCGACGCCCGCGTCATTCTTCCCCTTCATCAGCAGATCGACCGAAGTCTTTTGAACGACTCGCCTGTCGAAGACCTTCCGGTTCCCTGGCGAGGCGGTGTTAGACCAACGCGCGTTTATCAATCGGAAGCTGCGGGAGCTCCGGCCTACCTGATCGAGTCGCCGGAGTATTTCGATCAACCCTCAATTTATGGTTACTCAAACGATCATGAGCGCTACGCTTTTTTCTCGCGAGCCGCGCTCTCGCTGCTCAAGCATCTGGACTGGCAACCGGACATCGTTCATGGCAACGACTGGCCCTGTGGTTTCGCCATGGTCGAGCTCCGCTCGCGCCGTCGTTACGACGAGTTCTTCGTTAACACCAAGACCCTCTTTTCGATTCACAATCTCGCGTATCAGGGCGCGTTTGATCCGAACGACTTATGGTGGCTGGGCTTTGGTGAGTCACCTGACAAAGACGACTTTATGCTGAAGGGCGCGGCGTCCGCACTCAAAGCTGGGTTAATCGCCGCAGACGCACTCTCAACGGTAAGCCGTCGTTATGCTGAAGAAATACAGACTCCCGAACAGGGTGCAGGGCTCGACTGGTTGCTGCGAGCGCGTCGCGATCGATTGGCAGGCATTGCCAACGGCGTTGATTACGATCTTTGGAATCCGGAAACCGATCCCTACATTGCTGCGAATTTCTCGAGCGAGGATCTATCGGGAAAGCAAGAGTGCAAGCGTGACCTGTTGCGGAGATTTGATTTGCATCAGGACCTTGACCGTCCCATCATCGCTATCATCTCGCGTCTCGTTTCGCAAAAGGGTTACGATCTAATTCGTCAGCTTGCTGGACAGATACTTCAGACAGGTTCGTATTTCATCGCTCTGGGCGCGGGCGCGAAAGAGTATGAAGATTTTCTCCAGCGCTGGCACGATAGTGCGCCGCGTCAGGTGGGAATCTACAAGGGTTACGCCGGTGAACCGCTGGCTCATCAAATCGAAGCCGGCGCAGACATGTTTTTGATGCCTTCCCACTACGAACCGTGTGGATTGAATCAGATGTACAGCATGCGGTACGGAACGGTCCCGATTGTGCGCGCGACCGGTGGGTTGGACGATACGGTTGAAGATTTTACCGAAACCACGGGTAGAGGAACCGGTTTTAAGTTTCATGAGTACAATGGGGACGCGCTGCTTGAAAAAATACGCGAAGCCCTTTACTTTTATAGCAAGC